>NZ_VFVC01000026.1:0-74838 GCF_006441575.1 Mesorhizobium sp. B2-4-12 | reverse complement strand
GACGGCGGCAATCGCATTTGCCGGATAGGTGGCGCGGCCCAGCGCATGGGCGATGCCCAGCAATTCGCCTGGACTTATATAGCGGACAGTCACGTCCTGACCCTCCGGCGTCGATTTCACCACGCGCACATGTCCGTCGAGCAGCAGGAAAAAGGAAACGGCGTCCTGCTCCTGTTCGAACACCAGCTGATCCTTCGCGATCCTCGTGGATCTTGCCTGTCTGACGATGCGGTCGAGATCTGCGGCGGCCATGCCCTCGAAGATGGAGAGCCCGGCAATCAGCGAGCGATCGAGGCTGGCCAACCGTATTACTCCTTGATCGCCACAACGCGTCCAGATCATTTGGCCGGACTGTGTCATGGGCGACCGATTGGCGGCAAGTGATGCATACCGTCTTCAACTCCCGATCTTGCTGCACCGGGCCAGATTCCGCCGAACCGGCGGAGCTGGAAAGGAGCAATTGTCGACATCATTGGCGCACCTGCAGACGCGGCAAGCAGGAGAGCCTCCCTGACGAACAGGGCTCGACGAGAATCCGCCCCCCGGTCAACCTCTCCTGAACCCACAGCCGGCGCTCACATTTTCTTCGGCCAATTTGCGCCAGCGCAAATCGCCACGACGGCCGACGATCTAGAAGGACGCCACGGTCGATACCGTGACGAACTCAAGAAAGGACTTCCCATGAGACTGCCCCTGATTGCCGCCGCCATCGCTCTTCTCACCGCCGGCACTGCAAGCGCCGAGGAGCATGTGATTCAAATGCTGAACAAGGGCGAGAAAGGTGCAATGGTCTTCCAGCCTGCTTTTACCCGTGCGGTGCCAGGAGACACGGTGAAGTTCGTGCCTACCGACAAATCCCACAACGCCGAAACCATCAAGGGCATGCTGCCGGATGGCGCTGAAGCCTTCAAGGGAAAGCCGAGTGAGGAAATCACCGTGACCCTCACCAAGGAAGGCGTTTATGGCGTCAAGTGCGCACCGCACTACGGAATGGGCATGGTGGCACTGATCGTCGTCGGCAAGCCCGTCAACCTGGCAGCCGCGCAAGCCGTAAAGCAGGTCGGCAAGGCCAACACGGTGTTCGCGGATTTGTTCAGCGAAGCGAGCAAAGCCGCCTCCAACTGACCTGCTCTCTTACAAGGACTCTCCGGTTCGTGATCTCCGGAGGAAACGGCCGGATGGACCAGGGAGAGGTCCAGTCCGGCCGATTCCGTTATGCTGAAGATTTCGCCCCGGCCTCCACGACAATCATTCCTGTCTCCTCCAGCCCTTGGATGAATGAAATCAGATTTGCGCTAGCGCAAAGACGTTCGCAACAAGAGGACTAAGATCTGACCAGAAATCGGTTCAGGCACAGGAGATGGAAATGCTTACGAGACGTGAAGCGTTATTGGGTTCGGTTTTCACCGCTGCCGCCGTCGCAGCGATTACAGCCATGCCGGCTGCTGCGGCAAGCGCAGAGGAGGTGGCCGGACTGCCCCGTGAAAAGGTCACGCTGGTCGCACCGCCTTTCGTCCACGCTCACGAGCAGGTTGCCAAAAGCGGTCCGAAAGTCGTCGAATTCACCATGACAATCGAGGAAAAGCCGATCGTCATCGATGCCGACGGCACGCAACTCAACGCCATGACCTACAACGGTTCGATCCCGGGCCCTCTGATGGTCGTTCACCAGGGTGACTATCTCGAACTCACCCTGATCAACCCCGATGCCAACACGCTTGCCCACAACATCGACTTCCACGCCGCGACCGGCGCTCTCGGCGGCGGTGCGCTGACGCTGATCAATCCGGGCGAGCAGACAACGCTTCGCTTCAAGGCAACACGGTCCGGCACGTTCGTCTATCATTGCGCCCCTGGCGGTCCCATGATCCCGTGGCATGTCGTATCGGGCATGAGCGGCACGGTGATGGTGCTGCCGCGCGACGGGCTCAAGGACGAGAAGGGCAAGCCGATCGACTACGACCGCATCTACTATATCGGAGAGAACGACTTCTACATTCCCCGCGACGAGAGCGGAAAGTTCAAGAAATACGAGTCCGCCGGCGACAACTATGACGACACGGTCAAGGTCATGCGTGGGTTGATCCCCACCCATGTCGTGTTCAACGGCAAGGCGGGATCGCTGACCGGCGAGAATGCCATGAAAGCCAAGGTCGGTGAGACGGTCCTGATCGTCCACTCCCAGGCCAACCGCGATACCCGCCCTCACCTCATCGGCGGCCATGGCGACTATGTCTGGGAACAGGGCAAGTTCGCGAATCCGCCGGCGAAAGATCTCGAAACCTGGTTCATCCGCGGTGGATCGGCCGGCTCGGCGCTCTACACATTCCGGCAGCCGGGCGTCTATGCCTACGTGAACCACAATCTGATCGAAGCCGTGGAACTCGGTGCGACGGCGCATTTCACTGTCGACGGGACCTGGGACGACGACCTGATGACCCAGGTCGAGGCAGCGAAGCCGATTTCGTCCTAATCGATACGTTCATGAAGCCGATTTCGTCCTAATCGATACGTTCATTCTGAAGGTCGACACGACCCTGCATCCATCCTGCAGGGTCGTGTTCACAGCCGGACGAAAACCATGCCGCTTAAACCAATCGTCGCGTGTGGGGCCGCCGCAGCCGTGTTGGCTATCGGCATGGCCAACTGGCTTCTTGCGGAGCGCCCAAACGAAATTGTCGTTGCCGAGTTTGTGACGCTGCCGGCGGGCTCGTTCGAACATCCGCGGCCAGGCGAGTTCCTGAGGGGCAACCGACCGGTAATGGCGCCCAGGATTGTGGTGAAGCTCGGCGTTCCCCTTGAAATCATGAAGTATCAGGTAAGCGCGCTCGAATATGGGCGTTGCGTGGCGGCTGGCGCATGCAGACCGGCCGATAAGAGCAGCAATGGCAATGTTCCGGTCACCGGTATCAGTCACATCGATGCCGAGGCGTACGCGAACTGGCTTTCGAGCCGGACAGGCGCTTCATGGCGACTGCCAACGGATCAGGAGTGGGCTTATGCGGCCGGCGAGCGTTTCCGCAGCGATATCGAAGTTGGCGACAGCGACCCCAACAATCCCGCCCAACGCTGGCTGGTCCAATATCGAACCGAGGCCTCGCTCGGTCAAAAAGCCGATCCGGATCCCAGAACTCGCGGAGCCTTTGGCACAAATTCAAAAGGCGTGGCCGATATCGCCGGCAATGTCTGGGAGTGGACATCGACATGCTACGTTCATGCAACGATGAGCACCGACGGCAGGCAGATTTCAAGTTCGATCGACAATTGCGGCGTTCATGTCGTGGAAGGGTTCCACCGCACCTACATGTCGAACTTCATCCGCGACGGCAAGAGCGGCGGCTGCGCGGTCGGCACGCCACCCGACAATCTGGGGTTCCGTCTCGTCCGCGAGCGCCTCAACTTCGTCCAGGCGACCCTTCGGCGATTTGGAATTTCCTGAGCGAGAACTCAAGCATGACAGTGAAATCATCCTTGGCCGCACAAGCCTGGCCAAAAGCAGAACGAGGCCTGGACAATCCAGGGATCGATCGAGCCTCGATCAGGCATCTCGTGCGCGAATTTTATGCCACGATCCGACAGAACGATCGCCTTGGGCCAATCTTCGCGCGTGAGATCCCTGGCGATTGGGAGCCGCATCTTGAGAAAATGACCGACTTCTGGCGCTCCATCATCCTGCGGACTGGCGATTATCACGGGCGGCCAGTGCCCGCCCACCTGAAACTAACCGACGTTACTGAAGCGGACTTCGACATCTGGATGGACGTCTTCCGCAAGACCGTGGCCGGCCTTTTTGCACCCGACACCGCGATGGTGTTTGTCGACCGGGCCGAACGGATAGCGACAAGCCTGAAACTGGCGATGTTTTTTCGCCTTGATCGGGCGCAAACTCCTGCTGGCGCCGCGCCTGATCCGGCAGTGCCGCCTGAGGTGCAACGATGACAATCTTGTGCCGTTCGCTGCCTGGATTTGCGGCTATCTTGGTGCCTGCCGCCGCGATGTTTGCCATCCTTGGCATGCTTGCCAGGCATCACATGGCTAGGCGCGCCGGCACCCAAATCCGCCCTTCCCACAGCTCTCCACTGGCAACCCCGCCGGCGAGCCTCAAAGTCCGAGCTCAAACGGCCAGGGAATGTCGGGCTGTTCCGGTCTGCAAATAATTATCGAATTTGGCCGCAACCGTCCTTACGAGCGCACGGCTTTCAGCTGGCACCACGAAATGGTCATTCCGCAGTTCAATCAGTCGTCCGGAGCCGTTCGTGGCGAGACGGCTGGCCTGAAGGAGTAGTTTCTGCCCTCTCTCGCCGAAGAGCTCCACCAGTTCGATTGCCGAGAACGAGAAGTCGCACATCAGACGCTCGATGACCCATCCCCTCGCCCGGTCGTCGAGGCTGAGCTCAATTCCTCGGGCCGTGGCCAATCGTCCTGCAGCCGCCGCCTTCTCATATTCGCCGGTGGCAACGATGTTTTGCGCGTAACCTTGCCTGTATCGGCTGATCGAGGAAGGCCCGAACCCGATGAGGGTGTCACATTGATCCTCGGTATAGCCCTGGAAATTGCGATGCAATCTGCCCGCCATGGCGGCGATCGCCAGCGAATCGCCAGGCTTGGCGAAATGATCCAGCCCAATCGGCTCATAGCCGGCCGCTTCGATCATCTGTGCCGCAAGACGCGATTGCGCGAGGCGTTGCATCGAATCCGGCAGCCAGGCTTCGTCGATCATCGTCTGGTGTTTCTTGAACCACGGCACATGAGCGTAGCCGAAGAGCGCCATCCTGTCCGGCACCAGTGTCAGCGCCTGCTCGACCGTCATGGCGATGCTTTCGAGCGTCTGATGTGGCAGGCCGTAGAGCAGATCGAGATTGACGGATTTCACGCCGCGTGCGCGAACACCATCCACGACCTGTTTTGTCAGCTCGAAACTCTGCTCGCGATTGATCGCCTTCTGAACTTTGGGATCGAAGTCCTGAACGCCAAGGCTCGCCCTCGTCATGCCGATTGCCGCAAGGGCTTCCAGGCGCGCCTCATCCATGTCATTGGGCTCGATCTCGATACTCACGCTGGCATCGTCAAGCAGATCGAACTCGGCGCGCAGGCGCCTCCCGAGTGCCACGATGTCACTGGGCGTCAGCATCGTTGGTGAGCCGCCTCCGAAATGGAGGGCGCGAATGCGCCCTTTGCCACGCACAATGCCTGCCACTGTCTCGATTTCGGCATGAAGAGAGCGCAAGAAAGACGCCACGGGCGCATAGTGACGGGTCTGCTTGGTGTGACAGGCACAGAACCAGCATAGCTTGTCGCAGTAAGGTACATGCAGATAGAGCGAAATCTCGCTGCTCGGCTCAATTGCTTCCAGCCAGCCGCGAACGGTTTGCGCGTCAATGCCCGAATGGAAATGCGGGGCCGTCGGATAGCTCGTGTAGCGGGGGACGCTCTCGCCCAATTTGGCGGACAAATCCGGTCGAATGTCGCTGTTGGACGGCCTTTGCATCCCTGCGAGTTAGACTGATCCAGACCACGATTCCTTGATTTCAATCAATGTGCCGGCGCTGCGGAGACGGCAACCATGGCCCGAAGTGATGCTGTCCGCCGGCATCCGGATTCATGGGTGATGCAATGGCCGAGCGACTGGACATCCACAATTCCGACATTCCGGTCTTGTGCCAATCCTGCGAGGCGCGACATCACGGCGTCTGCGGTGCACTGGACGTCGATCAACTGACGGGACTGGCCAAGACCTCCGTCAAGCACAGTGTCGAGGCAGGTGAAGAACTGATCGGGGATGCCGAAACGGTTGAAAGCTATTCGAACGTTCTCGCGGGCGTGGTCAAACTCACCAAGAGCCTCTCTGACGGTCGCCAACAGATCGTCGGCCTTCAATTCGCGCCCGACTTTCTGGGGCGGCCGTTCAAGGATGAAAGTGCAATCAACGCCGAGGCGGCGACCAGCGTTTCGCTTTGCTCATTCCCAAAGGCCGCCATCGATCGAATGATAAAGGCGTCGCCCGAGCTTGAGCATCGCCTGCTCCAGCAAGCCTTGAAGGAACTTGACCAGGCACGTGACTGGATGATGACACTCGGACGTAAAACCGCCTCCGAAAAAGTCGCCAGTTTTCTTCTGATGATCGCAGCGAACATCGATCCGGCAAACGGCCAGGACTCTGTATCGACAGTCTTCGATCTCCCGCTGACGCGAACCGATATCGCCGACTTTCTCGGCCTGACGATCGAGACGGTCAGCCGTCAGCTGACCAGATTGCGGGCGGACGGGGTGATCAGAATTGAAAACAATAGACGTGTCGTCGTTGACAATATGAGCCGGCTGGAGCGACGCTCAGGCTCCTAGGCAATTCCAGGAACGTCCGCAGCGGCTTTCCGTCCGGAATTACGTAGAAACAAAGAT
This sequence comes from Mesorhizobium sp. B2-4-12, assembly GCF_006441575.1. NCBI lineage: Bacteria > Pseudomonadati > Pseudomonadota > Alphaproteobacteria > Hyphomicrobiales > Phyllobacteriaceae > Mesorhizobium > Mesorhizobium sp. B2-4-12. The sequence continues at coordinate 68,439 of NZ_VFVC01000026.1, read as the reverse complement.
TTGGAGCGTTCCGTGAAACGCTCTAGTCAAGTTGCCTCGCCGGGATCATGGGCAGCACGTGCTCTCTTTCGAAAGCCACGTGCCGGCGCATGTTGTCGAAGAATCCACGCAGCATGAACCCCAAAGCCTCGGGGTTGGCAATAGCGCCGCCGTGCCCGATGGCAAGCAAGGTGTCGGTCAAGTCCTGGGCCGAGCATTCGTCCTCGACGTGCTCTGCCTTGAGCCGACGGACGGAGGCGGCACGAGATGCGTCTTGACCGCTGTCGCGCGCGAACGCGGGAAAGATATATTCCTCTTCGTAGGCGTGGCTTGTACGCAACAACGGCACGAGTTCGTTTGCGACAAGGAGGCATTTCAAACGGTCCACCTTCGCCGGCAATCCGTCGGCGATGGCTTCCAGTTCGTCACATAGTCGCAGCTTTTGATCATGCCAGCGACAGACGTCCAGGCACGGCACCCGACCTCCCTGCAGACAGGCCGTGACCACCGGACAGGCTTCCGGCGTATCGCATCTTACGACGACTGAGGACTTGCCGCTGGCCATCAGGGACCTCCACGCGTGAAATCAATGCGCAAGATTGTCGAAGTGGCGAAGCGCGGACTTTGACATGGATCAAGGCGCCAGCCGGCCGCTCGCGGAATTGATGCGGCATCGGATGCACAGCCGCGCATCGACGTCGCGCTCGGGGACATATCATGAGATTTGGGACAGAAATCTTTGCTTTGGGCCTATTCGCTTTTGCCGCGCTTGTGGCCGCGGGCTTCGGCGTGGACGAGCCTTTCCGGCAACACATGTGGATCCTGTTCGTCGTGCTGCTTGGTTTTACCGCCATCCTTCTCCGCAACACGAGTTTCGCGCCGGCTGCCCCTATCGATCCCTCGGCCTACATGGATGGCCCCATCCGCTATGGTGCCATAGCGACCATGTTCTGGGGCGTCGTCGGCATGCTGGTCGGCGTCGTCATCGCGCTGGAACTGGCTTATCCGCAGCTCAATATCCAGCCATGGTTCAATTTCGGTCGGCTAAGGCCGGTGCACACGTCGGGCGTTGTCTTTGCATTCGCCGGCAATGCGCTGCTGTGTACATCATTTTATGTTGTTCAGCGGACCTGCCGCGCACGCCTGTTCGGCGGCAATCTCGCCTGGTTCGTGTTCTGGGGTTACCAGCTCTTCATCGTGATGGCGGCGACGGGCTATCTGATCGGCATCACCGAAGCTCGCGAATATGCCGAGCCTGAATGGTATGTCGACATCTGGCTGACCATCGTCTGGGTCGCCTATCTCATCCTCTTCCTCGGCACGATCCTGAAGCGCAAGGAGCCACATATCTACGTTGCCAACTGGTTCTACCTGTCCTTCATCGTGACGATCGCGATGCTGCATGTGGTCAACAACCTGTCGATGCCGGCCTCCTTCCTGGGTTCCAAGAGCTACTCGGCATTCTCCGGGGTACAGGATGCCTTGACGCAATGGTGGTACGGCCACAACGCGGTCGGTTTCTTCCTCACCGCGGGCTTCCTTGGCATGATGTATTACTTCGTGCCGAAGCAGGCCAACAGGCCGGTCTATTCCTACCGCCTGTCGATCATCCACTTCTGGGCGCTGATCTTCCTTTATATCTGGGCGGGTCCGCATCACCTGCATTACACCGCCCTGCCCGACTGGGCGCAGACGCTCGGCATGGTGTTCTCGATCATGCTCTGGATGCCGTCCTGGGGCGGCATGATCAACGGCCTGATGACGCTGTCGGGCGCTTGGGACAAGATCCGCACGGATCCGATCATCCGCATGATGGTCGCTGCCATCGCCTTCTACGGCATGTCGACCTTCGAAGGTCCGATGATGTCCATCAAGACGGTGAATTCATTGTCGCACTATACCGACTGGACAATCGGCCACGTTCACTCGGGTGCGCTCGGCTGGGTCGGCCTGATCTCGTTCGGCGCTCTCTACTACATGGTTCCGAAGCTTTGGAACCGCGAACGTCTCTATTCGCTCCGCCTGGTGACGTGGCACTTCTGGCTCGCGACGCTTGGCATCGTGGTCTACGCGGCGGTGATGTGGGTCTCCGGCATCATGCAGGGCCTGATGTGGCGCGAATACGACGAACAGGGCTTCCTGGTCTATTCCTTCGCCGAGTCCGTGGCCGCCATGCACCCCTACTACGTGATGCGTGCCATCGGCGGGGCGATGTATCTCTCTGGTGCCCTCATCATGGCCTGGAACATCGCCATGACGATCCTCGGTCACCAGCGCGAAGAGGCACCCATGCCGGGCTCGGTCCCCGCCCTTCAGCCTGCGCAGTAAGGAGCGATTCCAATGAGCTTGATGGACAGACACTCGGTCATCGAAAAGAACGCGACCCTTCTTCTCGTCGGCTCCCTGCTGGTGGTGACGATAGGCGGCATCGTCGAGATCGCACCGCTCTTCTATCTCGACAACACGATCGAGAAGGTCGAAGGCATGCGGCCGTATTCGCCGCTCGAGCTCGCCGGGCGCAACATATACGTGCGAGAGGGCTGTTATCTCTGCCACAGCCAGATGATCAGGCCATTCCGCGACGAGGTCGAGCGCTATGGCCATTACAGCCTCGCGGCGGAGTCGATGTACGATCACCCCTTTCAGTGGGGATCCAAGCGTACCGGCCCCGATCTGGCGCGTGTCGGCGACCGCTATTCCAACGAATGGCACGCCCAGCACCTGACCAATCCACAGTCGGTGGTGCCTGAATCGGTCATGCCGAGCTATGGCTTTCTGAAAGACACGCCACTGGACCTGAAAAACTTCTCGACGCATCTCGTCGCGAACGCTCGTGTTGGTGTTCCCTATACGCCCGACATGACCGCCAACGCCGATGCCGACCTGAAAGCGCAGGCGGACCCCGCTGCCGACACGACCGCACTTCTGAAACGCTATCCCAAGGCCAAGGTCGGGGATTTCGACGGCAATCCAAGCCAGGTAAGCGAGATGGACGCGCTTGTCGCCTATCTGCAGGTCCTCGGGACTTTGGTCGACTTCAAGAACTACGACGAATCTGCCGGATACCGCTGAGGAAAACGCCATGGATTACAATGCGATGCGGCAATTCGCCGACAGTTGGGTGCTACTTCTCATGGCCCTGTTCTTTGTCGGGGCGATCGTTTTCGCTCTCCGACCAGGAGGCAAGAGCCAAGCCGACGAAGCAGCCCAAATCCCTCTTAAGGACGACTGACCATGAGCGACCAGCACATCGACGAGGTGTCGGGCGTCTCCACGACTGGCCATGAATGGGATGGCATCAGGGAACTCAACAATCCGCTCCCGCGGTGGTGGGTCATTACCTTCTACATCACCATCCTCTGGGCAATCGGCTATACGGTCGCCTATCCTGCCTGGCCGATGCTGACATCCGCGACCAAAGGCGTGCTTGGCTACTCCAGCCGTAGCGAGGTCAAGAACGAGCTCGCGGCCGCCGATGCCGCCAAGGACAAATATGTGGCGTCGGTGCAGTCCAAATCCGTCTCCGAAATACTCGCCGACGATTCATTGCGGGAGTTCGCCGTCGCCGCCGGCGGAGCCGCGTTCAAGGTCAATTGCACTCAGTGTCATGGTTCCGGCGCGACGGGGTCGAAAGGCTTTCCCAATCTCAACGACGATGATTGGCTTTGGGGCGGCAAGCCGGATCAGATCCAGCAGACAATTACGCACGGAATTCGCTTTTCACCCGACTCCGACACACGGGTTTCGGAGATGCCGGCCTTCGCGGAGGTCCTGTCCGCGGAGGAGATCGCGCAGGTCAGCACCTTCGTCGTCAGCCTGTCGGGCACCGTCGACAACGCCGCCCTGATCGCTCCGGGCGCCAAGGTGTTCGCGGATAATTGCGCCGCCTGCCACGGCGACAACGCAAAAGGCAACCGCGAGGTCGGTGCACCCAATCTGACTGACGCGATCTGGCTGTACGGTTCGGGTGAAGCTGCGATCGCGGCACAGATACGAGCGCCCAGGAATGGTGTGATGCCTGCATGGGGTGCGCGTCTGGGCGAGACCAAGGTCAAGGAACTCGCTGTTTACATCCATTCGCTTGGCGGTGGGGAATAGGAAGCGAGGGACCTATTCCCTGCCCTCTGCCGCCAAGCGACGAGGCCCGGCTATGCCGGGCCTCGACTGTTTCGTGGACTGATGGCGGATTGACTTGCATCAACGCGGCCTGGACCGCCATACGGCAAACCTGTCCAACGCGAGATCATCGGCTACGCGTTTGGAGATACCTGTGCTGGATCAAACACAGATAGAACGGCTTGAAGCAGAGCCGGTCAATTCCGCCAAGATGCGGCAGCCGCTTTATGCGGCGCGCAAAAAGATCTTTCCCAAGCGTGCTTCTGGTCGGTTTCGCCAGTTCAAATGGCTGGTGATGGCCATCACCCTTGGCATCTACTACCTGACACCGTGGCTGCGGTGGGACCGCGGCCCATTCGCACCAGACCAGGCGGTGCTTGTGGATCTCGCAAATCGGCGTTTCTACTTCTTCTTCATCGAGATCTGGCCACAGGAATTCTACTACGTCGCTGGCCTCCTCGTTATGGCCGGGGTCGGCCTCTTCCTGCTGACGTCGACGGTCGGGCGCGCCTGGTGCGGCTACGCTTGCCCGCAGACCGTCTGGGTCGATCTGTTTCTTGTCGTCGAACGGGCGATCGAGGGTGATCGCAATGCGCGCATGAAGCTGGACGCCGGACCCTGGACAATTCGCAAGCTCGGCCTTCGTACGGCCAAACATCTCATCTGGCTGGTTATCGCCATCGCGACAGGCGGAGCATGGATCTTCTATTTCGCTGATGCGCCGACGCTGCTTGGAGAGGTCACCACGGGCGCTGCAGCACCTGTCGCCTACATCACGATCGGTGTGCTGACAGCGACGACCTACACCTTCGGCGGACTGATGCGCGAACAGGTCTGCACATACATGTGCCCATGGCCGCGGATTCAGGCAGCCATGCTTGACGAGAGTTCGCTGACCGTCACCTACAATGACTGGCGCGGCGAGCCGCGCTCGCGACACCCCAAGAAAGCCCAGGCGGCAGGCCTTGCAACAGGGGATTGCGTCGATTGCAACGCCTGCGTCGCCGTCTGCCCGATGGGCATCGACATCCGCGACGGCCAGCAGCTCGAATGCATTACTTGCGCTCTGTGCATCGACGCCTGCGACGGGGTCATGGACAAGCTCGGCAGAGAGCGCGGACTGATCTCCTATGCAACGCTCACCGACTACAATGCCAATATGGCGCTGGCCACCGCTCAGGGGACGTTGCCCATTAGGCCTTCGTTGATCAGGACCGGTGACGGAGAATTTTCCGACAAGGTTGCCCACTTCCACCTGAGGAAGATCTTTCGGTCACGCACCTTCGCTTACATGGGCCTATGGTCCATGCTCGGCCTGGCATTGCTCTACTCGCTGCTGACACGCGACCGGCTTGAAGTGAACGTGCTCCACGACCGCAACCCGCAATTTGTCAGTCTGTCGGATGGCGCCATTCGCAATGGCTACACCGTCAAGCTTCTCAACATGATCCCGGAGCCAAGGACAATTGTCGTCAGGCTGGAAGGGCTCGAAGGCGCGGAAATGAGCCTCGTTGGCAGCGAGCTTCCCGCAGGGCGCTCCTTTGCGATCCCCGTCGAACCCGACCATTTGAAGACGCTGAAGATTTTCGTGCGCCTTCCAGTCACTCGGATCCAGGGTGCAACGCAGACCTTCAGGTTCATCGCCCAGGACAAGGCATCGTTCGAGTCGAACCAATACACCGCCACCTTCAACGCGCCGGAGAGCAGCAAATGAGTGTCGCGACACGGAGGCCTCGCGAATTCACCGGTCGGCGCATGTTGGCCGTCTTCATCGCTTTTTTCGGTGTCGTCATAGGAGTCAACGTCTTGATGGCGACCCTTGCAAACACCACTTGGACCGGCCTCGTCGTCGAAGACACGTATGTTGCCAGTCAGCAATTCAACAAGAAGGCCGAGCAAGGCCGCGCCCAGGCAGCGCTCGGCTGGAGAAGTCAGTTGGTGATCTCCGGCGGAGACATCCGCTACAGCCTGGCGGATGGCTCCGGCAAGCCGGTCGCATTGCACGGCGTCAAGGTGATGTTTCGCCACCCGGCATACGAGAAAGAAGACAAGCTGGTCATTCTGGCTTCGGGTGTTGGACAGGAATTCGCCGCGCGCCATCAGCCAAAGGACGGGGTCTGGATCGTGGAAGTTGATGCCGACGCGGGACTCTCCGAGCCGTATCGCGAGGTTCGGCGGCTCATTATCGCCCGCGGAGAGATCCAATGAGTTGTTGCGCACCCGGCGTTGAGTCCGCGCTGGATCTGAGCGGCTCGACCGCAAATCTACCGTCGAGCCAGGAAATCAACCTGGCAAGCCGGCCGCTTGGCGAGGGTATCATCCAAACCGACCTTTCCGTGCCCGCAGTCCATTGCGGCGCCTGCATCCAGGCTATCGAGACGGCGCTCGCCGGCCTCGAGCGGGTCGAAGGCGCGCGCGTAAACCTGTCGACCAAACGCGTCTCGGTGCGCTGGCGTGATGGCGCAGTGCCGCCATTCGTGGCTACACTTGGCAGGCTTGGCTATGACGCGCACCTTTGCGATCCGGCAGCCGACCAAAGGGACGAGACGTTGTCGGAATTGATTCGCGCCGTGGCCGTAGCAGGCTTTGCCGCTGGCAACATCATGCTCCTTTCCGTCTCGGTCTGGTCTGGAGCGCAGGGCGCGACGCGTGACCTGTTCCATTGGGTATCGGCGCTTATTGCCATTCCCGCGCTTGCGTTCGCCGGCGGCATCTTCTTTCGCTCGGCCTGGACTGCTTTGCGGCATGGTCGCATGAACATGGATGTCCCGATCGCAGTGGGCGTCTCTCTGGCCTATGCAATGAGCCTTTACGAGACGATCAACCATGGCGATCACGCGTATTTCGATGCCTCGGTATCGCTTCTCTTTTTCCTGCTGATCGGCAGAACGCTCGACTATGTGATGCGCGAACGCGCGAGAACCGCTGTGAAGGGCTTGTCGCGGCTTGCCGCCCGCGGCGCGATGGCCGTGCGCGGCGATGGTTCGCGCGACTATCTGCCTGTCGACGAAATTGAACCTGGAATGCACGTGCTTGTGGCTGCGGGCGAAAGGGTTCCGGTGGACGGACGAATTGTCAAAGGGACATCGGATCTCGATTGTTCCCTAGTCTCCGGCGAGAGCACGCCGCGAAACGCATCCATCGGACAGACCGTCCAAGCCGGCGTCCTCAACCTAACCGGGCCGCTGACGATCGAATGTACAGCTGCGGCGAAGGACTCATTTCTGGCCGAGATGGTTCGGCTGATGGAGGCCGCCGAGGGCGGACGTGCGAAGTACCGCCGCATCGCCGATCGGGTCTCGGCGCTCTATGCCCCGGTGGTTCACCTCACCGCCTTTGCGACATTCCTCGGATGGATGGACGCCACCGGCGACTGGCATAGGTCCATTACCATTGCGATCGCCGTCCTGATCATCACCTGTCCCTGCGCGTTGGGCCTCGCAGTGCCGATTGTGCAGGTGGTCGCCGCACGGCGCTTGTTCGAAAGCGGCATCATGGTCAAGGACGGTTCAGCGATGGAGCGTCTGGCAACAGTCGATATCGCGGCGTTCGACAAGACAGGCACGCTCACCCTCGGACAGCCCCGTCTCGTCAATGCGTCGTCGATCGACCCGGCCATGCTGGCGATCGCGGCCAACATGGCCTCGAACTCTCGCCATCCTTTCTCAAGAGCGATCGCCGGTTTTGCCGGTCGCGGGGGGCAAATGGAATTCGACGACGTCACTGAATATCCGGGTTTTGGCATTGAGGCGGTAGCGGCCGGAAGCACCTGGCGGTTGGGCCGGCGCGGCTGGGCAGGGTGGAAAGCCAGAACCGGGGGTGAAGGCAAGCATGGCCTCGGCGGAACGGTCTTGGCGAAGAACGGCATGACCGTGGCGAGCTTCGAATTCGAGGATGCGCTGCGTTCCGACGCCCGGACAGCTTTGATCCAGTTGGAAGACGCTGGAGTTTCAGTCGAAATGTTGTCCGGCGACACGGCGCGTGCCTGTGGCCAAGTCGCGCAGACACTGGCTATCGGCAACTTCGTTCCGTGCCTCTTGCCGTCCGGAAAGGTCGAACGCGTGGAAGACCTCGCCAGAGCCGGGCACAGGGTTCTGATGGTCGGCGACGGCCTGAACGACACGCCGGCGCTCAGCGCGGCGCACGTCTCCATCGCTCCAGCCACGGCGGCCGACATCGGCCGCAGCGCCGCGGACTTTGTGTTCCTTCGCGAAAGCCTCCTGGCAATTCCCTTCGCGCTGGAAGTCTCGCGAAGAGCGGACCGGCTCATTCGCCAGAATGTCGCCCTGGCCATCATCTACAATGCGATCGCAGTGCCAGTCGCGATCTTGGGCCACGTCACGCCGCTGATCGCGGCCGCCGCGATGTCGATTTCCTCGCTGTTGGTCATTGCAAACGCGTTGCGCCTGCATGAATCCGTCCTGCGCAAGCCGGTGCGCCCGTCTTCCGACACGCTCGGTTCCAAAGCCCAATCCTCGGCCGCTCTGTCATGATAACGCTCGTCTACTTGATTCCGGTCGCTCTCTTTCTTGGCACACTCGGCCTTGTCGGTTTCCTTTGGGCCTTGAAGAGTGGTCAATATGAGGACCTTGACGGCGCTGCGGAACGCATCCTGACGGATCAGGAAGACAAACCTGAGCGGTAACTTGTGAGAAGACGAGGGCGCGAGCACAGTATGGGCCGCCATCGTCTTGACCGAGAACAACGAGCCTTGCGTTTCAGGTGCTTGCGTCATGCTCCATGGCGAGCGTCGACGCCTCGCTCACGCGTGTGTCGCCGGCGCTGGATTTCCTGTCCAAAGAACCATCGTTTGGTGGCTTCGGATGCCCCCAGATACGTTGCCGTGATTGCGAGAAGGCCGGAAAGGACGGTCAACGGCAACGGGACGAACCCAAATGCGGCTGACAACGGCACATAGGGAATGACGACAGCCGCAAAGCCGACCGCCACGGTCAGCCTGGCCAGCGCCTTGCCGGGGCGGCTTGCCCAGAACGGTTTGTGCGTGCGCACGATCAGCACGATCGCCAGTTGGGTCATTAGCGACTCGACGAACCACGCCGTCCGGAATGCGTCGGGGGCGGCGTGAATGACGAGCAACAGAAAGGCAAAAGTCGCGAAATCGAACATGGAGCTCAGCAAACCAAAGCTGATCATGAAGCGCCTGATGATGTGGATGTCCCATCGGCGCGGCCGGCTGGTCTGCTCCGCATCGACATTGTCCGCGGCGATTGCCAGCGATGGAATGCTGGAGAGCAGATTGTTGAGCAGGATCTGCGTCGCCAGCATCGGCAGGAATGGCAGAAACAAAGATGCGACCGCCATGCTGATCATGTTGCCGAAATTGGCGCTGGTGGTGATCGAGATATATTTCATCGTGTTGCCGAACGTCTTGCGCCCATCGTCGACTCCGCGCACGACGACGCCCAGATCTTGCTTCAGAAGGATGATGTCGGCGGCCTCCCTAGCGACGTCGACGGCCGTGTGCACCGAAATGCCGATGTCGGCCTCGTGGAGGGCCGGCGCGTCATTGATGCCGTCTCCCATGTAGCCGACGACGTGTCCGTGGCTTCTGAAGGCTTCGACGATGCGTTCCTTCTGGTTGGGATCGATTTCGACAAAGAGGTCCGTGTTTTTTGCACGCCCGAAGAGTGCGCCCTTGGTGAGCTTTGCCAGATCCTCGCCTGTCATGATGCGATCCGAGCGCAGCCCCACCGCGTCGGCAAGGTGTGCTGCGACGTAGCGATTGTCCCCGGAGATGACCTTCACCGCGATACCGCGATGACCGAGTGCCGCCAGCGTTTCGCGCACCCCAGCCTTGGGCGGATCAAGGAAGAGCAGGAAACCCACGAAGGCGAGTGCAACCTCGTCGTATCTGGTGCAATGTGCCCGCTTTTCGTGCTCACGAACAGCCACGCCGAGCACACGGTAGCCATCGGCGCTCCAACCGCGGAACTTCGCCTCGATTGCGTCGCGCTGCTCGGGACCAAGCGGTTCCGACCCCTTCGCGGTACGAACCGAGCTGCAGGCCTCAAGCACATTCTGAACCGCGCCCTTGCAGATCAGAAGGTCGTCAGCTCCTTTGCCGCGCACGATGACCGACAGCCTCTTGCGAATGAAATCATACGGAATTTCATCGACTTTGATGAAGGCTTCCTGATTGGAGCCGCCACCTTGTGCTGCTGCTATCGCTTCATCCAATGGGTTTTTCAGCCCGGTCTGCAGGCACGCATTGAGACGCGCCCAAAGCAGGATGTCGGCCGACGGTTTGCCATCGACGTCAACCCATCCGTCAAGATGGATAACCCCTTCCGTCAAGGTTCCGGTCTTGTCGGTGCAAAGCAGATCCATGCTGCCCAGGTTTTCGATCGCGTCGAGACGCCGCACGATGACCCCATTTGCCGCCATGGCGCGCGCGCCTTTGGCCAGCGTCACACTGATGATGGCCGGGAGCAGTTCCGGCGTGAGGCCGACCGCCAGAGCCAGGGAAAACAGCAGGGACTCGATCAAGGGCCGTTGCAGCAGCAGATTGGCAAAGAAAACAATGATGACGATTGCCAGCATTATCTCGGTCATCAGGTAGCCGAACCGCCTGATCCCCTTGGCAAACTCTGTTTCAGGAATATTCCGTTCCAGAGCCGCGGCTATGGAGGCGAACTCGGTTCGGCTTCCGGTATTTACGGCCAGCATGGTGGCGGTCCCGCTGCGCACCGACGTGCCTGTGAACACCGCGTTTGAGCGCTGGGCAATGGGAGCATCCGGCGCCGATCGCCCCGGTGCCTTCACGGCCGGAAATGTCTCGCCGGTGAGCACGGCCTCGCTGACATTGAAATCACAGGTCTCGAGGAGGACACCATCCGCTGGAATCAGATTCCCGGCCGAGAGCCGCACTATGTCGCCCGGTACGATCCCCTCGGCATCGACGGAGCGCTCGGCATTGTCGCGCAAGACGGCCGCCTTGCGCGAAATGCGCTGTTTCAGTGCTTGCGTCGCCCGCGAGGCGCCGTATTCCTGCGTGAAGCTCAGCGCGCAGCTCGCCAACACGATCACGCCGATGATCGCGGCCTCCTGGCCATCTCCAACGAACGCCGAAACGACGGCGGCAAAGATGAGGATGAGAACGAGCGGGCTGCGAAATTGCCGGCCGAACAGGCTCAGCGCCGAAGAGCTGATTTGCGATGTCGGACTGTTCCGGCCGATTTTGGCGAGCCGCGCTTCGACTTCGGCGCTCGCTAGCCCCGTCGCCGACGCTTGCAGACGCTGCAACAGCTCGCTGCTCTCGATCGACCAGTAGGCGCCTTGCGGACTTACGATGCCTATCGAAGCGGGGGCGGACAGCATGTTACCTTTCCTTTGCTGCCGGCCAATCCAGATCGCTGGGTTGGCCGGCAGCAGGCTGCGTGCATGACGAGAGAACATCAGTAGGAAAGGAGACGGTTGATGCCGCTGTCTTCGAGCAATGTCCGCGTGACGCCGCCAAAGGCCCATTCTCGCAGCCGGCTATGACCGTATGCGCCCGAAACTATCAGATCGGCGTGGATCGATCGTGCGAATTCCAGCAGTTGCTCGCCATCCCCCTCGCCCGCGATGAGTTGAGAGCGTGCCTTGACGCCGTGAACGCTGAGGAAGGCGATGACATCGTCCAGGCTGTTGCGGATACTGCCGTCATGATCCGTATCCATGTTCGCGACGACCACGTCATCCGCCTTCGCCATCATAGGCAATGCATCCGAAACCGCCCGCCGGGCTTCCCTCGTGTCCTTCCAGGCGAGGAGCACGGCCTTTATCGGCACGACTTCGACATTGTTCGCGCAGACAAGGACGGGCCGGCCGGCACCAAGTGCAAGGCTGCCGAAATCCACGGCCCGATACACATTGCCCTTCTGCTCGCTTCCGACGATGAGCAGATCGGCGGCGCGGGCCGAGACCGTGAGGAAACGCGTCGGGCTGCAGACCGCTTGGCCCCATTCGCTGTTGATCGACGCTGGAACCAGTCTCGCGAACGCGGACTTGAGTTCGCCCAGTCGCCTTTCGATTTCCTCTCGTTGGATCTGCATGATCTCGCCTTCGAAGACCAAACCGTCGCCGGTGGTTACGAGAGGCGGCACATCAGCCGCGGCCAGGCCGATGAGGCGGGCGCCAAATCGATCGGCAAGGTCAACGGCAACCTTCAGGATTGGATCGGGCGCCGTATCCACGGCAAGATTCACGGCGATTGACTTATAGGACATTGTGGCGACCTCGCGAGGGGATTGAGCGCAGCATCCAGTGCATTCATCCGCGCTCGGCGCCTTGATGCGCATCAAACCCGGAATCGGCCTGCGACAGACATTCCGTTGCTGGTTTTGCGTGATTACCAAGCGATTGAATGATAGATCAGCCTCCGAGCTGTTCTGCGCGTCGGGAACTTCATGTGAACACCGAAGGAGTACCAATCTCGTCCGACGGCATGGCAATGCTGAGATCTGCATTGTCACTTGGAGACAGCGAGATCGGCAGGTTGATCATGTCCCATGACTGGTCGAAGTCGCCGATCGGTCCAATCGTGTCATGGTCCCGGACGCTCACAACCACAGTATGCACGATGCTGCCGGCAAAGGTCCCGATCGTACTGTTCTGGGGGCCGGAGTATGTCGCACTGTACAATGACGCCCACATCTCTTCGCTCGGCGAAAAACACCCACGAGCGTACGGCAGGCCCGCGGTGGAAAGCCGCGCGGAGTTGTGGGCGGACCTCGAACCACTGCTTCGCAAGGTCCGCGAAAGCGGAGAAACCGTCGTCGCAAAGGCTCGCCCGTTCCACCTGGAGCGACATGGTTATGGCGAGGAAGCCTATTTCGATATTTCGTATTCGCCGGTCGTCGACGACGATGGCACGATCGGCGGCGTTCTCTGTTTTGTGAATGAGGTCACCGATCGCGTCGGCGCCGATCGGCGGACCCAGGCCGAACTCGAGCAGTTGGCGCTGATGTTCGACCAGGCTCCCGGTTTCATGACGCTGCTGCGCGAGCCAGGTCACATCTTCGAACTGACCAATACAGCCTACCAACGCCTTATCGGGCAACGACAAGTCATCGGCAAATCGGTTCGCGACGCCCTGCCGGAACTGGAGGGGCAAGGCTTCTACGAGCAGCTCGACCAGGTATTTCAGACCGGCGAACCGTTCCGGGGCCGCGGGGTCAAGATCATCTTGCAAAACAAGAATGACGAGGCCGTCGAAGAGCGCATCCTGGATTTCGTTTACCAACCGATCAGGGCCGACAATGGCCGCATCACAGCCATCTTTGTCGAAGGCAATGACGTCAGCGAACTTTCGTTTGCCAATGCCGCCCTGCAGCTTCGCGAAGACCATTTGCGCTCGATCCTGGCAACGGTGCCCGATGCGATGGTCGTCATCGATGAACAAGGCCGCATTCAGTCCTTCAGCACCGCGGCCGAAACATTGTTCGGTTTTCGGGCAAGTGAAGTCATCGGCCAGAACGTCAATATTTTGATGCCGTCTCCCTATCGCGGCGAGCACGACGCCTACCTGCACCGCTACCTCACGACGGGAGAACGCCGGATCATTGGGCTCGGCCGCACCGTCACCGGTATGCGCAAGGATGGCTCCACCTTCCCGATGGAGCTTGCCGTGGGCGAAATGAACCCTGGGACCGGACGGTTCTTTACCGGCTTCTGCCGCGATCTGACGGAGCGTCACCGGGCAGAAGCGAGAATACAGGAACAGCAGATGGAACTGCTCCATATGGCGCGGTTTACCGCGCTTGGAGAGATGGCCTCCACCTTGGCGCACGAGATCAACCAGCCGCTCACCGCCATTACCAATTACCTGAAAGGCAGCCGCAGGCTGCTCGAGAAGAGCACGGAAGAGAACGCCCCGATGTTTCGCGACGCTGTCGAGAAGGCGGCCGAACAAGCTCTTCGGGCCGGTGAAGTCATTCGACACCTTCGCGACTTCGTTGCGAGGGGCGAGAGCGAGCGCCAGGTCGAACGGTTGCCCGCGTTGATCGATGAGGCCTCATCCCTGGCACTCGTGGGCGCGAGGGAAATGGACCTGAAAGTCTCTTTCAAACTTGATCCTGCAGCCGAACTCGTGCTGACCGATCGCATCCAGATCCAGCAGGTCCTGCTGAACCTGATGCGCAACGCGGTGGAGGCCATGCAAAGCACGCCGCGGCGCGAGTTGCACGTTACGACCGTCGCACGAGCGGACGGCATGGCGGAGGTCAGTGTGATCGATACGGGGAGCGGACTTTCGCCGGAGGTTTCCGCCCAACTTTTCCAGCCATTTGTAACGACCAAGAAGCAGGGTATGGGTGTCGGGCTGTCCATTTGCCGCACCATCGTGGAGTCGCACGGTGGGCACATCTGGGCCGAGCCTATGCCCGACGGGGGAACAGCCTTTCGATTCACCTTGCGCATCATCGAAAAAGAAGAGGTCGCCAGTGGCCGCCATTGATCTCGTGCATGTTGTTGACGACGATGTGGATGTTCGCAAGTCGCTCGGTTTTTTGCTGGCGACTGCCCATTTTGCCGTTCGCCTGCATGAATCGGCAACGGCATTCTTGACTGCCGCCACCGAACGCCTGGAAGGCTGCGTCGTGACCGATGTACGCATGCCCGGCATCGATGGGATTGACCTGCTGCGGGAACTCAGGAAGCGAGGTTACAAAGTGCCGGTCATTGTCATGACCGGGCACGCGGATGTGGCGCTTGCGGTTCAGGCAATGAAGGAAGGCGCTGCCGATTTTATCGAAAAACCCTTCGACGACGAAGCCCTGCTCGGCGCGATCCGCTCCGCCTTGGATAACAGCAATCAGCTGAACGCCACGCATCCCCAGTCCGCCGACATACAACGACGTCGGTCGACGCTGTCGGAACGGGAGCGGCAGGTTCTCGATGGGCTTGTCTCCGGCATGCCCAACAAGACCATCGCCTATGATCTGGGCATCAGCCCCCGCACGGTTGAAATTCATCGCGCCAATGTCATGAGCAAAATGGGCGCCGGCAGCCTTTCGCATCTCGTGCGCATGGCCTTGATCGTCGAATCGAAGAACTAGAGCAATTGCAGGAAAAGCGCATAGCGGTTTTCCGTCCGGAATTTCGCGGAGCAGAGAATTGGAACGGATCATCGACCCTATCGAACGCTGAACCGCTCTAAGGCTGGCTCGCCGTCCGGTCGGTCATTGCCCTGTCGGCTCTCTGCCAGTTACGCCAGTGCGTAGGCCGGATTTCGACACGCACGCCGCTTGCGGCGTTCTTCCAGCCCCCAAGGATCTTCTTGCACGGAAAGACAAGCGCATGCTCGCCGTCTTCGTCCAAGACGGCCAGTTCAAGCTCCCGGTCAAACGGAGCGCTTTGGATCGGTTCCCACATTTTCATATGATCCGTACGCGCACCAAGCGCCGCCTTGATCTGAATCATTTTTGTGAGCCACCGCATCATTGTTTGGACGCCACCGGCGCGGCTGAGCCGAAGCCGGTCACCGCCGGCACACCCGACAGCCGCGAGATGCGGCGCGCAGTGGCCAACGGCTTGCCCTATCTCACCAAAGCCGAAGTGGTCGGCGTCGCGGTAGTTTGTCCAGGGTCATTTCATCGGTCATTTCGAACTGATCGCGTTTGTGCAGCCGAGTCCAGGCATCGCCGCCGCGGATAACACGACTTGATCCAACGCAATGCGTGGACAGGGAAGAAATTGAAAACTGGCGGGAGATCTTCGAGGAGCACGCGCGATGACCCATTTGTCCCATTTTTCCTTTGGCGGATTTAGTCACGCTTCGCAGCAGGCGGAGCATTGGGTCAAGGAGCTCGCCAAGGATCTCAACTGGAGCGAGCCGAGTGCCTATCGGTTGATGCGATCTGTCCTGCACACGCTGCGGGACTGGCTGCCGGCGGCAGAAATGGCCGACCTTTCGGCACAACTGCCCATGTTGATCCGCGGCGTTTACTTCGACGGCTGGAAGCCATCCTCGACGCCTGTGTGCGAAAGAAAGAAGCGCGACTTCATCACCAGCGTCAGAGCAAGCTTCGGCTATGATGACGATGTCGATTTCGACGTCGCCCTCAATGCCGTCTTCGCGCTTCTCGAACGCCACATATCGCACGGAGAGATCGTCCAGGTGAGAAACTCCCTGAAGAAGTCGCTTCGTCAACTTTGGCCGGCGGACTGAGCGATGTTTCGTGACCGAAAGGATGCCGGAGAGAAGCTCGGCGCCGAGTTGGCAAAGCTTCAATTGCACAAACCGGTCGTGCTGGCAGTCCCGCTTGGCGGCGTTCCGGTCGCGGTGGAGGTGGCTGGGGCACGTAATGCTCCTCTCGACCTGCTCATCGTCTGCAAGGTTGGCGCACCAGGCATCCCGCAAGTCGCAGTCGCGGCCCTTGTGGATGGCGAGCCGCCAGACGTCGTTCTCAACCGGGAAACCATAGAAACCTACGCACTCGACGATGCGGCTCTCGCTGCCTTGATCAGTGCTGAACGCCCGGAACTGGAACGTCGGCGCCTGGTCTATCGGGGCAATCGAAAGCCCTTGTCGGTTGCCGGAAAGCGCGCGTTTCGGACGAAGGGGCCGTGGCTGGCCTGACCGAGGCAGCCAGCCGGCACGTCATACGATAGGTAGGCGAAAATCTGCCGGCGCCCGCGCCGACGTGACGAATTTCGATAATCATGAAGATAGGAGATCGCACCGATGCTCATTCGAACTCTTTCCGCCCTGGAGTGTACGAAGCTGCTGACCGCCAATCGTGTGGGCCATCTGGCGTGCTCGAAAGATGGGCAACCTTATGTCGTGCCAGTCCACTACGCGCACGCCGACAACCATCTTTATGCGTTTTCCATGCCGGGCAGGAAGATCGTCTACATGCGCGCGAACCCGCTGGTTTGCGTTCAAATCGGCGAACGCGGCGAAGGAAGAAACTGGAAAAGCGTGGTTGTCGAGGGTCGTTTCCAGGAACTGCCGGACCGCCTCGGCCACAAGCTGGAGCGGGATCATGCCTGGACGATGCTGAGCAAGCACACCGACTGGTGGGAGCCTGGCGGCCTTAAGCCGGTCTCGCCGCCGGTATCGGATAGCGCCCCTCACGTATTCTTCAGAATTTCCGTGGAGCGAGTGTCCGGTCGAGAGGCCAAGGACTAAGGCGGGCAGGCGGGAGCAGCGGCACATTGCGGGTATCCTGGTATTTCCGCTCAGGACCGTCAATGCTGCGCCCTTGCCAGCCCATGCGGGAGGCGCGATGCCATCGAAATCGTCCGGGGCGGTCATGGCCCAGGGTTCGAGGCCGCCCGCGCGGCGCACGCGTCGAGGGGAGTGACGCTGCCAACCAGTCTAGGTAATATCCCGTAGGGACATAACCGAATTTCGCGACAGGTGGATTCGCGCGATTGCTGTGACACGGATCAACCGGGAAAACAGCCATGCACGCCTACACCGCCTCCCGAATTGCACCGCCTTCGCAGTCCGCACGGATGAGCCCGCCTGCGGCATTCGACAATGCGCCGCAGCCGGTCAGTTTCCATACCGCCGGCTCGGAAATCTATGCCCAGGGCGAGAAGGCCGGAGCCTTCTACCAGATCGAGTTCGGGGCTGTCCGTATCTATCGTCTGCTTGCCGACGGCCGCCGGCAGATCAGTGCCTTTCACCTTGCCGGCGAGACGTTCGGCTTCGAAGCGGACACGACGCATCATTTCTTTGCCGAAGCCATCAAGGCGACCGGCGTCCGCGCCATCCGGCTCGCGGCTGACGCGGACGTCTCCCGTCAACTGCTCCCCCTTGCGCTGAAGGGTCTGACCCGGGCACAGGAGCATCTGCTGGTTCTCGGGCGCCAGACTGCTGTCGAACGCGTAGCGGCGTTCCTCCTGGACATGGCGGAGCGCCAGGGTGGGCTGCAGCCGGTCGAACTGCCAATGTCGCGGATGGATATCGGCGACTATCTGGGCCTCACCATCGAGACCGTGTCGCGCGTGTTCACCAAGCTGAAGGACAAGGGCATGATCCGACTGCATGGCCTGCGCAATGTCGAGATCGTCAGATACGAGGCCCTGCGCAACATCAGCGAATGACATTTGATCCATCTCACCGCCGACCGCTCAACTGCGCGTGAAAGGCTCTGCCCTTGATGGAAATCAAAGCGGCATGAGAATCGTCGTCTAATTTATAGCCCGGACCAGCCGAAAACTTTGCGATCAGGGGACGAACTCATGAATTACCAGCGGTTCTTCGAAGAAGCGATCGACCAGCTCCATGCCGAGCGTCGCTACCGCGTCTTCGCCGACCTCGAGCGTATCGCGGGCAAGTTTCCGCGCGCCATCTGGCGTTCCAACGGCCGCGCCGAGGAAATCACCGTCTGGTGTTCCAATGACTATCTCGGTATGGGGCAGCACGCCGACGTCATCGCCGCGTTCCAGAACGCGGCCGGCAAGATGGGCTCCGGCGCCGGCGGCACCCGTAACATTTCGGGCACCTCCAACCCGCTGGTCGAGCTCGAGCACGAGCTTGCCGACCTGCACGGCAAGGAAGCGGCCCTGGTATTCACCTCCGGCTTCGTCTCCAACGAAGCGTCGATCTCGACCATCGCGCGGCTCTTGCCCAATTGCCTGATCATCTCGGACGAGTTGAACCATGCCTCGATGATCGAGGGCGTGCGGCGCTCGGGCGCCGAGAAGAAAATCTTCCGCCACAATGACGTCGCGCATCTGGAAAGCCTGCTGCAGGCGGCGGGGCGCGAACGCGCCAAGCTGATCGTTTTCGAAAGCGTCTATTCGATGGATGGCGACATCGCGCCGATCAGAGAGATCGTCGAGCTCGCCGAGCGCTACAACGCCATGACCTATATCGACGAGGTCCATGCTGTCGGCATGTACGGACCGCGCGGCGGCGGCATCACCGAGCGTGAAGGCCTGGCCGACCGCATCGACATCATCGAAGGCACGCTCGCCAAGGCGTTCGGCACGCTGGGCGGCTACATCACCGGCACCAGTGCCGTCATCGACGCCGTGCGCTCCTATGCGCCGGGCTTCATCTTCACCACGGCGCTGCCGCCGGCGATCGCCGCCGCGGCCACCACCTCGATCCGCCATCTCAAGCAATCGCAGGCCGAGCGCGAGGCCCAGCAGCAGCAGGCGAGCCGCACCAAGCAGATCCTGTCGGCTGCCGGCCTGCCGGTGATGGACTCTCCGACCCACATCGTGCCGCTGCTGGTTGGCGATCCGGAGCTGTGCAAGATGGCCAGCGACCGCCTGCTCGGCGTCCACGGCCTCTACATCCAGCCAATCAACTATCCGACCGTGCCGCGCGGCACGGAGCGGCTACGCATCACGCCAACGCCGTTCCATTCGGACGCGCTGATCGCCGAACTGCAGGACGCGCTGGTCGAGACCTGGGATGCACTCGGCATTCCCTACGGCTCGGCCGGACGGCCCTCGGTCGCCAAAAGCGACCGCATCATTCCGCTGCTGGTGCCCAAGTCGGGCGGCTAAGTATCACTGCCGAGACAACCTCCCATGTTCAAAGCTCCCCCAAACCTCCGCGAGAATGGCCAAGACAAATTGGCGCCTGGGTAGGCGCAAGCAGGGCAACCTAGAAATGTTCCCCGGCCCGGAAAGGTCCAACCCTGGTTCCGGCTGCTATCAGATAAGCGGTCGACCAGCCGATCAGCAGAAACCCATTGATCCCTTCAAGGGCAGCCAGCATGCGCCAGCCATTGGCTGGGACGATATCGCCATAGCCAATGGTCGAAAACGTGACTGTTGAAAAGTACAGCGCAGTCTCGAAATCGGGAAGAACGCCTAACAGCCTGTAGCATCCCGCCCACAGCCATATCTCCGCGGTGAGCACCGCAAACAGCCCCATCACGACAGTAATCATGGCGATCACCCGGCCCCGGCTGCCATGCATGCGGAAATGCACGACCAGCTTGGCCATTGCCCTCGTAATCGCCATCAGGCCGAAGGTGTGGATAAGCACGGTCAGACCGATGATGACCGTACCCGTTGCGAGATCCGCAAACATCGGCTCAGGAAGCGCGAGCCGGGTCCGGCCAACGCCAGCCGCTGACCTCAGGCATATCGGCTCCATGTTCGACTATGTATTGCTTGTGTTCGATCAGGCTGTCGCGGAATGCCTGCTTCGCATACGCAGCGGTCGAGCCCAGCGAGCCGACGCGATCGATGACATCCATCGCCAGATGAAAGCGATCGATGTCATTGCGCACGGCCATATCGAATGGCGTCGTGGTGGTGCCCTCCTCCTTGTATCCACGAACATGCATGTTTTCATGGTTGGTACGCTTGTAGGCCAGCCGATGGATCAGCCAGGGGTAGCCGTGATAGGCAAAAATGATCGGGCGGTCCTTGGTGAAGAGTTCGTCGAAGTCGGCATCCGAGAGACCGTGTGGGTGCTCGCTTTTGGGCTGCAGGGTCATCAGGTCGACCACGTTGACGACGCGAACCTTCAGTTTCGGCAGGTGCGTGCGAAGCAGGTCCACCGCGGCCAGTGTCTCCAGGGTCGGCACATCGCCACAGCAGGCCATCACGACATCGGGATCATCGCCACGATCGTTGCTGGCCCATTCCCAGATGCCAACGCCGGCGGTGCAGTGCTTGATTGCCTGGTCCATCTCAAGCCACTGGGGTTGCGGCTGCTTGCCGGCGACAATGACGTTCACGCGGTTCCAACTGCGCAGGCAGTGGTCCGTGACATAAAGCAACGTATTTGCGTCTGGCGGAAAATAGACGCGAACGATATCGGCCTTCTTGTTCACGACATGATCGACGAAGCCCGGATCCTGATGGCTGAAGCCGTTATGGTCCTGGCGCCAGACGTGGGACGTAAGAAGATAGTTTAGAGACGCGATCGGCCGCCGCCAGGCAATCTCCTTCGAGGCTTTGAGCCATTTGGCGTGCTGGTTGAACATGGAATCCACGATGTGGATGAAAGCCTCGTAACACGAAAAGAAGCCGTGCCGCCCGGTCAGCAGATAACCCTCGAGCCAACCCTGGCAGGTGTGCTCGCTCAGGATTTCCATCACCCTGCCTGTCGGCGAAAGGTGATCGTCATAGCTGAGTGTCTCGGCGTCCCAGGCTCGATCCGTCACCTCGAACAAATCCTGAAGTCGATTAGACGCCGTCTCGTCGGGACCAAAGACCCTGAAATTGCGCCACTCCGCATTGGCCTTCATGACATCGCGCAGGAAGGCGCCGGTAAGCCGTGTCGTCTCGGCTTCAGAGCCGCCTGGGCGCGCGACCGTCACCGCATAATTCCTGAAATCCGGCAATTGCAGCGGACGCATCAGCGCGCCGCCATTGGCATGCGGATTGGCGCTCATGCGTCGTTCGCCGGTCGGCGCCAATGCGGCTATCTCGGCACGTAGACGGCCGGCCTCGTCGAAAAGCTCCTCGGCGCGGTAGCTGCGCAGCCATTCCTCGAGCAGGCCGAGATGCTCGGGCTTGCCCATGGTGAACGGCACCTGGTGCGAGCGCCAGAACCCTTCGGCCTTTTTCCCGTCCACGGTCTTTGGTCCTGTCCAGCCTTTCGGCGATCGCAACACGACCATCGGCCAGATCGGCCGCCTCACCTCGCCGCCTTCACGTGCATTTCGCTGGATCTCGCCGATGTCGGCAAAGGCGTCGTCGAGCGCTGCCGCCATCTTCTGGTGCATATCGGCGGGTTCATCGCCTTCGACGAAGATCGGGCGATAGCCATAGCCCTTGAACAGCGCCTCCAATTCGGCAGGACTGATGCGCGCAAGGACGGTCGGGTTGGCGATCTTGTAGCCATTGAGATGCAGGATGGGGAGGACCGCCCCGTCACTGGTCGGATTGAGGAATTTGGTTCCGTGCCAGGAGGTCGCGAGCGGCCCCGTCTCGGCCTCCCCGTCTCCCACCACACATGCGGCAATCAAGTTCGGATTGTCGAAGACGGCGCCGAATGCATGCGACAGGGAATAGCCGAGTTCTCCACCCTCGTGAATCGAGCCTGGAGTATCGGGGGCTGCATGGCTCGGGATGCCGCCCGGGAAGGAGAATTGCCGGAATAGATGGCGCATGCCGGCTTCATCCTGCGAGACGTTGGGATAGAGCTCGCTGTAAGTACCCTCCAGCCAAGTGTTGGCGATCACACCGGGCGCGCCGTGACCCGGTCCCGCAATGAAAAGGACACTCTCGTCGCGCTCCTTGATGATCCTGTTCAGATGGACGTAGATGAAGTTGAGGCCAGGTGTCGTGCCCCAGTGGCCCAGAAGGCGCGGCTTGACGTCCTTCATGCTGAACGGCTCGTGGAGCAGCGGGTTGTCGAGGAGATAAACTTGTCCGACGGCCAGATAATTGGCCGCGCGCCACCAGGCATTCATGAGGTTCATCTGTTCCGGCGACAGAGACTTGGCACGCGCTCGGGTTCTGTTTTCGCTCGTCATTTGCGTTCTCCGTAGACACAATAGCCAGATGAACATGACCGTTGAGAGTCGGTTCCACTAAGGTTCGCCATTTGTGGAACTCCGTCCCGCCGATCGCCTTGATGTCGGTCAAGGATTGCAATTCGCGAGCCGGGCAGGTCGCGCATTAGGAGATCGAGACGATGGCTGACGCGATCCTGACGCTGAATGCCGGTTCATCCAGTCTCAAATTCGCATTGTTTGCTGACGATGGAGATCGCTTGGCCCCGGCGTTTCGCGGCGAGATTGAGGAAATCAACACCAGCCCGCGACTGAAAGTAACGGGCGAGGCTGCGGCCGTGTCGGCCAATCAGACCTGGCCCGACGCCGCCGGCGACTTCCAGTCCCTGTTGGAAAAGGTTATCGATTGGATTGAAGGCCATGCCGCCAACTATCGCGTCGTAGTGGTTGGCCACCGGATCGTGCATGGCGGGCCCGACCATTTGAGACCGGAGCTGGTCACTCCGGATCTTCTGATGGCGCTGGACGATCTGACCCCACTGGCGCCGCTGCACGAGCCGCAGAACATTGCGCCGATCCGAGCCATTGCCATGGTGCGTCCCGCCCTGCCCCAGGTAGTGTGCTTTGACACTGCCTTCCACCACACCATGCCAGCAGTGGCTAAGCGCTTCGCGCTCCCCCGTGAGTTTGAGGCAGCGGGCCTCAGGCGTTACGGCTTTCACGGCCTTTCCTACGAATATATTGCAGGTCGCTTGTCAGAGATTGCTCCGCAATTGGCCAAGGCGCGCGTCATCATCGCGCATTTGGGCAATGGCGCGAGCTTGTGTGCTTTGCGCGGAGGCGCAAGCGTCGACACCACGATGGGGTTCAGCACACTTGACGGCCTGATCATGGGAACGCGACCCGGCAGTCTCGACCCCGGCATTATCCTTCATCTGCTGCAACAACGGGGCATGGGCGTGAGCGATGTCGAGGATCTGCTCTATCGCCGGAGTGGCCTGCTTGGCGTTTCCGGCGGCATCTCCAGCGACATGCGCAAGCTGCTCGCCAGCACCGACGCCGCCGCTGCCGACGCGATCGAACTGTTCTGCTACCGGATTGCGCGTGAATCCGGAGCGCTGGTCAGTTCACTCGGCGGCCTGGACGGCCTGATCTTTACGGCGGGCATTGGTGAGCACGCGCCGCGCGTGCGCGAACTCGTCTGCCGGAGGCTGCAATGGCTGGGCATCGAACTCGATCTGGACGCAAACGCCCGCAATGACGGGAAAATCAGCACGCCGGCAAGTCGTGTCGAGGTTCGCGTGGTCGCGACCGACGAGGAAGCGATGATTGCCCGGCATGCTTTAGAGGCGATCCGGCCCGACTTTCATGCGTAGCCAAAACTTCGACTATAAGGCGGCTTGATTGCCGAGCTGCTTTGTGACCAGCACCAGCGTAGGGTCGTCCGGGTAGGAACGAACGACGAAGCCCATATTTCGCTCAAGCTCGATGGCGTCGTGATTGTCTCGGCTTTCGATCGACTCGATCGCTGCCAGACCGCTCCTCTCCGCCTGCTTGGCGACAAAGGACAGCATCTCCCATCCGATGCCGCAGTCCCTGTAGTCCGCGCGCACCGAGACGGCGACTTCGCCACGGCGGCCGTGCCGGTCGCAGGCCAGCATGGCCGTCGTGACCGCGAGCTTGCTGCCGGCGATAAAGCCGATATAGGTCTCGGTCGTGCGATGATCGACATCGATCATTGCATGGATCTGTTCGGGCCTGACAGCTTTTTGGCCAGACAGGAAACGGAAGTGCAGATCGTCATTGCGAGCTTGATGGAAGAGTTGATCGAGAACGGCCTCGTCGCGTGCACCCGCGGTTCGCACATGCAGTTTGAGGCCAGTGCGCGTGGTGATTTCCCAAGATTGAGCGTCCATTTGAATAGCCTTTCGGTAGCGACAGCGCCCTTTGCAGATGGCGCGATAGAACCTCCCATAAGCCACCGCAGGCTTCGCTGCCTTGAGCTAGCGCAAAAGACAGGACCTTGGGTAGAAAGTTCCCTCTCAAGCCGAAGCCTGCCTCGAAGTCGATGCGCATGCGGCTCTCTTATGGTCTGGCGAACCTACCGACCAGGACGAGGACTAGCGCCATCTCCAACCCGGTTTGTAGACTCTCAGGTTCGGGTTCGCACGCCGCCCGAGCGTCGGCTTGCGATCGTCGTCAGCACCGCGGCCGCTATGATAACGGCACCGGTCGATGCCTGCACGTAAAAGGACGGAACCTGCGCCAACGTCAGCAAGTTGTTGATGACGCCGATCAGGAGCCCTCCGCTAATGACTCCGATGATCGTCCCACGTCGGGCCGGCGATGCAGCTCACTTTTAAGATGCCAGTGATGTAAAGGAGCTCAAGGATTGCTTTGAGGAACTTCCGGGGTGACGGGCGCACACTTGGCCAAAATTGTCTAGCAGAAGGTTGTCGACACGGCCCAAGGTGCCGCGGCCAATATCGATGGCGATGCAAGCGCCCGCTGCATGCCGTCAGTGGCTGAGCTTTGACCCAACATATAGTACCAGACCGGCCGAAGAGAGTCATTCTTAAGACTTGCATGGCATGCTCTTGGGGTGGACGAAGCAACAGAAACTGTCTCGAACGCGTCAAGCGTGACGACCTTCCGGCACGGCAAGGGCGAGGCGCTGCTGCACAATTTCGTAGAAAACGCCACGATCCCGACCTTCCTTTTCAATACTGACGGGAAGATCGTTTACGCCAATCGAGCCGGAAGCCATGTTCTTGGGTACGGGCCCGACGAATGTGTCGGAATCCACTTCACGACAATCGTTCATTCCGACGACCTGGCGACAGCGCGCACGCAGACCGAAGATTTGATTGCCGGAAAGATCCATGGATATCAGGCAGAGCGACGGTATATCCGCAAGGACGGCAAGATCATTTGGGCTTTGACATCCGTGTCACTGATGACTGGCGACGAGGATCAGGCTCGTTACCTCTCTGTACAGGCGGTGAATATCGACGGCCGAAAACGCGCTGAGGCCGCACTGAAGGAAAGCGAACGCCGCCTGCAAGTGGCGCTGGACGCCTCCCAAATAGGGGTGTTCGAGGGCGACCTGGCAACTGGGGAGCTGTTTTGGGACGACAGGGCGCATGACATTTTTGGCATTCCGCGCGAGCGGAAATCCCTTCACGCCGCCGACTGGGAGAATGCCCTACACCCCGAAGATGCAGCAAAGACCCTTGAGGCGATGTCACGCGCCATCAAGGAGAAGGGGACATTCAACGCGAAATTCCGCATCATCAGGGCCGACGGTGAAATCCGCACTCTTATGTCGCGCGCGACTTACTTTCAGGACGATCGCGCAACACCAAAATTCATCGGCGCAAACTGGGACATCACCGACGAAGTCGCCTTGGAACAGAGGCTCAAGACGGCAAAGGCACTTGCCGAGGCTCGCAACGTCGAACTGGAAGCCGCCAAGGTCCGGATCGAAACCCAGGCCCTCCATGATGCGCTGACCGGCCTCCCCAACCGGCGGTACCTTGACCAAATCTTGAACCAGTACCGCAACCGGTCGCGACTCCCAGGCGATGGTTTGGCATTGCTCCACATCGATCTGGATCGCTTCAAGCAGATTAACGATACGCTGGGACACGCGGCCGGCGATGCCGTGCTGGTTCACGTTGCCCGGCTTCTAAATGCCAAGGTCGGAGGGCAGCATTTCGTCGCGCGCGTCGGTGGCGACGAATTCGTCATAGTCTGTTTCAATGATGCAGACGCCCATCGCCTCGCCGGTCTTGCCGATCAGATCATCACCGAGATCCGACAGCCGGTGCCATACGAGGGGCACTTCTGCCGCTTGGGCGCAAGCATAGGAATTGCCCTTGAGACGGGCGCGGACTTCGATGCGCTTCGCGTGCTGATAAACGCCGACATCGCGCTCTATCGGGCTAAGGGTCGCGGCCGCAACCGCCATGAATTCTTTTCAAAGGCACTGCAAAGTGAAATTGAATCGACCAAGCATATGGCCGACGAAATTCTCAGCGGTATCGAGCGGGGCGAATTCCACCCCTATTATCAGCCGCTCCTCAACGCGACTTCCCTCGACATCATTGGGGTCGAAGCGCTTGTGCGCTGGCATCATCCTACGGAGGGCATCTTAGCTCCGATCCGGTTCCTCAGGATCGCCGAGGATCTCAATGTCTTGGCTGCGATTGATCGCAGCATCCTGCAGCAAGCAATGCTCGATCTCGACCAATGGCAATCCCAAGGCATTGCAGTGCCGACCGTATCGGTCAATGTCTCGTTCCGACGCCTGAGCGATGATCGCCTAATTCCAGGCCTTCGCGAACTCAATATTAGGCCGGGCGCAATTTCGTTTGAATTCCTCGAGTCAATTTTCCTCGACGAATTTGACGATGGGGTCGCATGGAATATCGATGCAATCAGGGATATGGGCATTGGCATCGACATAGACGATTTTGGCACCGGCCATACATCGATCGTCAGCCTGCTCAAGCTCAAGCCGCGCCACTTCAAGATCGATCGTCAGCTTATCAACCCCATCGCGCACATGCCGGAACAGCGGCGCCTGGTTGCCTCCATCATCGACATAGGACGGTCTCTTGGCATTAAAGTCGTCGCCGAGGGCGTCGAGACGATCGAGCAAGCCCGGATTCTGAGAGAATTGGGCTGCGACATCCTGCAGGGATACGCCTTCGCCCGGCCGATGCCCGCTGACCAACTGGTGAGCTGGATCGCCGGGGAAGGATGGCGAAAGGCCTCGTAGGCCCGGTACGCAGACGCTAGGTGGGTTGGCCTTCCTAGGCTGCAAGTCGCACGGGGTCGGTTGTTGGATGTCAGCCCTGGAAACGGATGGATGTCCGCTTTATCGGCACCAAGGAGACGTCTTTGCGACCTGATCGTGGTTCTGGATGGTTCACCAACCATGTGAGGTTCATAGAAAGTCGAGACTGCCTAAACGGGTCTTCATCAATACTTCACCATGGGGAAAACCTGTACGGAACCTTTCTGATTGCTGCGGACTTCTGGGATTCACTGTAAATTCGAATGAAGAGGTCCCCGCATGAAAGTCACCGCAGCAGGCATCGACCGCATTAAGATTGGCAATGCGGACGCGAGCGGCCAAGGCGCGCATTTCGTCGTTTGGCTTTATCTTCAGGTCGACGAGGGCGGTACACAGACCGGTCAGGAACTGGTGGTGTCGGTGCCGTACGATGCGCAGATGACGTTCGACGATCTCGCTACCCAGGCTTTCGAGAAGGCGCACGCGATGCTGCGCGCCTGCTGCGAAATAGATGAGGCCATGTGGTGGAAGCAGTTCAACCGCAGCCTGGCGCCGCTGCCCGAATGGACGCCCGGCGCCCAGTGATTGGCAGACGCCCGAACCAAGCACGGGATTGCCCGAACGCTGACCAATGCGAATCGCGGGGTTCGACTTCGCATCGTTAGCTTCTGGCGCACGAGGACCTTCAGCATTGTCACCTGAGATGTTGGTTCCGGCGGAGGCAAAGCTTGCCTCAATGGCCGACATGCATCGCGAAGCAGCCGTTCGCTTACGCTCGATTTCAAATCAAGCCCCGTCCAGATTGGATGTCTGAAATGGGGCCGACGAACGAACCCGCTGCGCGGGATGGGCGCGTGGGGGTGAGGTAGAGATCACGAGCCGGACGTCGCGCTCGCATTGAGGGTGGTTCGGCAGCGGCAGAGCATCACGGGCTTCTTCAACAAGGAGCCTGACTATGCCCTATCCTGTTCTTGATGCACCTATCAGTCCACTGCGTCAGCGGCTGATCGCCCACATGAACATGCGGCGTTTCTCACGGGAGACGCAGCGCAACTATCTCCGCGACATCGGACGCCTGGCGACCTTCCTCGGCCGGTCGCCGGATACAGCGACAACCGACGACCTGCGCCGGTTCCAGGTCGAGCAGCAGGATGACGGTGTTCCCGTGCCGACGATGAACAGCATCGTGTCGGCGCTGCGCTTCTTCTTCACGCATACGGTCGATCGTCCCGATCTGGCACGCAAGCTCGTTCGTCTGGCGCACCCGCGCAAGCTGCCGGTGGTACTGAGCCGCGACGAGGTCTCCCGGCTGCTCAATGCCACCACGTGTCTCAAGCACCAGGCCCCGCTGTCGGTCGCCTATGGCGCGGGCCTGCGCGTGGCGGAGGTGTCGACGCTGAAGGTCGCCGACATCGACAGCGAGCGCATGCTGATCCGGGTGGAGCGCGGCAAGGGCGGGCGATACCGCAACGCCATGTTGTCGCAAGACCTGCTCTTGTTGCTGCGCCAATGGTGGAAGGTCGGACGCCAGCAGGGCGTGATGCATCGCGACGGCTGGCTGTTTCCGGGGCAGCATGCGATGAAGCCGATCAGCACCCGGCAGCCCTATCGCATCGTCGTCGAGGCAGCGCAGGCCGCCGACATCGCCAAGCGGGTCGGGCCGCACACGCTGCGTCACAGCTTCGCCACCCACCTGCTGGAGGACGGCACCGACATCCGGATCATCCAGGTCCTGCTCGGGCACGCCAAGCTCAATAGCACCGCCTTCTACACCAAGGTTGCAACCCGCACGGTGCGCACCGTCACGAGCCCGCTCGACAAGCTTGGCCTCTTCAAGCCGGAAGCGATCTCACCCGACGGCTGAGCGTGCGCGCCTCGATCGAGGTCGCCGACATCTTCCGCACTGTAGGGCCCGCCTACCGGGCCGCCCATGCAGGGCATCTGACACTGCAGCAGCTCAAGGTCATGTCGGCGATCGAGCACTGCCGCACCGCGGCCCTTGGCGGTCACGTCGAGGCCTGCGAGGACTGCGGCCAGTGGCGCATCGCCTATAACTCCTGCCGCAACCGGCACTGCCCGAAGTGCCAGGGCGCGGCGGCGCGGACATGGCTTGCCGATCGCGAGGCCGACCTCTTGCCGGTCGGCTACTTCCACGTCGTGTTCACGCTGCCCGCCGAGGTCGCCGACATCGCCTTCCACAACAAGGCGCTCGTCTACGACCTGCTGTTCAAGGCGGCGTCGGAGACGATGCTGACGATCGCGGCCGATCCGAAGCATCTCGGCGCGCGCATCGGCATCACCGCAGTGCTCCACACCTCGGGCTCGGCGATGACACACCATCCGCACGTGCACATGATCGTGCCGGGCGGTGGCATCGCGCCGGGCGGAAGCCGGTGGATATCGTCGCGTCCGGACTTCCTGTTGCCGGTGCGCGTGCTCGGCAAGCTGTTCCGCCGCCTGTTCCTCTCCCGGTTGGTCGCGCTGCACGACGCTGGCCGGTTCGCCTTCTTCGGCGCAATTGCTCATCTCGCGGAACGGCGGGCATTCCTGCGCCACCTTGCTCCCGTCCGAAAGAAGCGCTGGGTGGTCTACGCCAAGGCGCCCTTCGCCGGCCCGGAAGCGGTGCTCGCCTACCTGTCGCGCTACACGCACCGGGTCGCGATCTCGAACAGCCGCCTCATCCGCCTCGACGAGAGTGGCGTCACCTTCCGCTACAAGGACTATCGTCGCGAAAGCGCCGACCGGCAGCAACTCATGACGCTCGCGACCGACGAGTTCATCCGCCGCTTCCTGCTCCACGTGTTGCCAAAGGGGTTCCACCGCATCCGGCACTGCGGCCTGCTTGCCGGCTCTGCTCGCCAAGGCCAGCCTCGCGCTTGCTCGTGAACTCCTCAACGTAGCCGTACCGTCCGACGATAACACCACGGACGAACCGGACAACTTCCGCCCGCCATGCCCCTGCTGTGGCGGCCGCATGATCGTCATCGAGGTGTTCGAACGATGGAGGCAGCCGCGCGGACCGCCACACGGCTCCCGGTCGACCGGGAGCAGCACGCCATGACCCGGCATGGAATGGTTCAGCCTTCAGCTGCGGGCACTCAGCCTCTGGCAACGGATCGACATACGTCTACGGTGATGATCGACTCCGACAGAGCCGCGCCCAGCCGCCCACCGTTCCGGCAACACCGCACGGAGGCGCAACGAAGCGGTCTGTCCGCACTCACCCCAGAGCTCCCCGACGGCGGTCGCGCCATCGCCGACATCGGCCGAAATCCGAAATCCCCATAGCCATCACCTGTGGCCCGCGGGTTCCTTCTTCGGGGACTTTCGTACGCCTGCCGGCGCCCGAAACTCTTCACGTTTGCGGACCGGCAGCTTCTGGCGCTGGGAAGTGAGAGCGGACGTTAAGGTCACAGGGTGAGATGGCCGGAGTTGACCCAAAGACGACCTTAGCATCCAGCAAAACGAACAGCGGTTCAGTCGCATTTTAGACACTCTGGTGGCTCGGATTTGGCCGTCGGTAGTTCGGCCGTCATGGCGGAGGGAATCGAACTGGCGCCCCAAAGCGCGTCGAAGCAACGTCAGTTCGCTCCTTGGCAGTCAGCCCATGTAGCGGCCGATGGCCATCATCGTGATCGTGACGGCCAGCATTGCGGCGATGACACGGCTGACGACCGTCACCCGGTTCAGCAGGCGCTCCAGACGTAACGTCCTCTCCTCATCGTGCTGCTCTTGTGCAAACCGAGCCAGCTGGCGGGTTGTCGGGGCAATTGCAAGAACGGCTAGGATGATACTTGCCTCGGCCAAATGACCACCCACCGAGTACCAGACCGCCGGTCCGGTGAAATCTGTGCCGGCCCAAAGCTCGGCGTAGAGAGCCAGCCCGGCAATCACCGAAATAAAGCCTCCGACGAGCGATGCTGTCATAAACCAGGACTTGGCCAGAAAGCGGGCGGCAATGGCGGCGCCGTCGGTGCTGCCCTTTCTCAGGGCAGGTAGGAGAAAGAAGCCCAACGTGACGGTTCCACCCATCCAGAATGCGCCGAAGACGATGTGGATGGCCCGCAGAAGGGCGATCATAGAGTTGCTCAAGGAAGCTTCCTGTACAAGTATTGGATTTGATACCATTCGCGATCAGGCGGACCTGGCGGGAAACCAGATCCGCCTCCAGACCGGTCGGTCAGAGTAGCTTGCGGCCATCGTAGGGCTGATCGGGCATAAACTCGCCAGCCACGGCCCGTTCATGCAGCTCCCAGGCCGATGCACCAGCCTTGCGCGCGGCCACCAACTTCTCGGGATCCACGAACGCAAGGTTGGACTGCGCATTGCGCAGGTGCTCGGTCGCGATCCACTCATCGCTGTAGTTGTTGACGTTGAGCTCGACGCTGTTCTGGTCCGGGTCGCAGTAGTAGAGCACCATCTGGATGCCTTGGTCGGCCGCCATCACCGGCAGGATGCCTTCTCCCTTCAGGCGGATGTAGGTGCCGAGGAGGTCGTCAAGCGTGTTGTAGGCAAAGGCCACATGCTGGATTCTGGCATGGCGCTTCTTGTCAGGGTCCACCTCCAGGTCCGGCATCTCGAACATCGCAATGCGGTGGTTGCAATCATCATTGCTGACGAACGCGGCCGAAAACCACGGGCTGTTCTGCGGGCCGTCGATTCGCGCGCGGTGGTTGACCGTCATGCCCACCACCTTGCGATACCAGTTGATCATTTCGTTGAGATTGGAGGTGGTGAGGCCAAAGTGCTGGAGCTTCGGGTGGGCGATCTGTTCGGTGTTCATGGTCGTTTCCTTGGTTGTTAAAGATACGCTATCGTTGCATTTTAGGATGCAGGTCGCCCATCGGCAGGAGGCCCGGCGTGTTGTGCTCTGCATTCCCGGCCGGCAATCGCCGGCAGGGCCGCAGTCCTTGTCAGAGTGTCCGGAGCGCCTCCACGACCGGCAGCCGCGCGGCCCTTAGGGCGGGAAGCAGCCCGCCCAGAAAACCGATGGCGAGAGCCCAGCTGATACCCTGCAGCATCAGTCCTGGTGTCACTGTGAGACGGAACACCAACTGGGTGAAGTTCCCACCCAGGGCGTTGACGCCATGCCCGTTAAAGAGCAGCCAGGCCGTAACCGCTCCCGTCACGCCGCCGAGCAGCGAGAGCGCCATCGCCTCGGTCATGACGGAGGCGACGATCGGCACGCTACCGAAGCCAATGGCCCGCAACGTGGCGATTTCCCGGCTTCGCGCGCTCACCGCCGAATACATGGTGTTGAGCGACCCGAACACGGCGCCGATCGCCATGATGCTGCCCACCATGGTCGCGATCAGCGTCATCATTTTGGTCAGGTTCGCCGAGAGCTTGGCCAGGTATTCGGTCTCGCGGTGCACTTCGACCGAAAGCTGCGGATTGGCGATCAGGACGGCCTCGAGTTGCGGCATCGACCCCGGCGACTCGAGCTGGACCGTCACGCTCTGAAAGAGCGTGTGCTGGTAGGCTTCGAGCGCGGTCTCGGCGTCGGTGATGATCTCGGATTCATGGGCGTCACCGTCGCTTTCGAACGTGCCGACGACGGTCCACTCTTTGTCGCGCAAGGTAATCTGGCTGCCGACGTCGAGCCCTGCAAACTGGCGCTGGGCGCTCTTGCCGACCACCAACTCGTGCAGCCCCGGCTTGAACCAGCGGCCTTGCACAAGCTTGAGCTCCGGCCGCAGGGCGAGCCCCTGTGAACCAACGCCGCGCAGCGTGACGTTGGCGTCGGTGCCGCCGTTCCGCATGGGGCGGGTCAGGATCAGCACCACTTCCGGGGAGCCGAGGGTCAGTCCCGAGGCGCCACGACGGATGCCCGGCGCGTCGAGGATCATATTGACCGCATCGCGCGACAATGTGCTGGACAGCTCCGTGTCAGACCCGCCACGGAGGATGATGGCGCGGTCCTCACGGCCGGCATGGGCCATGGTCGAGCTCAGGCCGGTCACCATGGCAAGGACGGAGACAACCACGCCGACGACCCCCGCCACCCCGAGGATGATCACCAACGAGCTCCAGAAGCGCGTGGGCAGCGTCTTGAGGTTCAGGATAGTTACAGCAATTGCTTGTCTGAGCATGATCAGCGTCCTCCCAGGGCATCGACGAGATTGAGTCGCGCGACCCGCAGGCCGGGCAGCAATGTGGTCACCAAGGCGAGCAGAACGGCATAGAATAGCCCGAGCGCGAGTACGCTGGCCGGAAGGTGGGCAACGCCCACGACGCCTTCCAGG
The DNA here is from genome assembly GCF_006441575.1 of Mesorhizobium sp. B2-4-12. NCBI lineage: Bacteria > Pseudomonadati > Pseudomonadota > Alphaproteobacteria > Hyphomicrobiales > Phyllobacteriaceae > Mesorhizobium > Mesorhizobium sp. B2-4-12. The sequence continues at coordinate 34,915 of NZ_VFVC01000026.1, read as the reverse complement.
AGCGGAAATGCCGCGACTGAAGCTGCAAGCCCCAAGCCGGCCGCGACGAGCGAGAGCAGCAGGCCTTCAGCTACGACCAAGGCGAGGACCGTAAGGTTCGGGAAGCCGATGGTCTTGAGGATCGCGAATTCCGGGATCCGCTCGCGCACCGACTGCATCATCGTGTTGCCGGTCAGGAACAGGAGGGCAAAGAACACCGCCCCGATGATGGCGCTAACGATGAAGTTGATGTCGCCGAGCTGTTTCAGGAACGACTGGGTGAACTCCTTCTCCGTGACGGTCTTCGTCTCGTGGTCGGAGTTGGCGAACAGGTCATCGATGGCTTTGGACACCGCGCCGGCGTGCGCGGGATTGTCGATGTGGACGCTGTACCAGCCGATCAGGCCCTTATCGAAACCCCGGGCCTCGTCGAAATAGTCGTTGTTGAAAAACAGCCGCTGCTCCTGCGAGGTATCCTGAGGGTTTTCGAAGATGCCGACGACCTGGAATTCCCAGTTGGACGTGCCGTCCGCCTTGGTCCAGATCGTCGACTTGATGGGGATGGTGTCGCCGACCTTCCAGTTGTAGGTCTCAGCCAGCTTACGGCCGATGACCGCCCCGGTGCGTGTCTTTTGCAGCGCCTCGAGCTGCGCCTTCGGCAGGACGATCTCGGGGAACAGGTCGAAGTAGGTGGCTGCGTCGACCGGGAACGAGAAGATGCTGTTCTTGGTGTCCTGGTAGTAGCCGCCAAACCAGCTCGCGACGGTGATGCCAGTGACGCCCGGCACCGATGCGATGCGCTCGCGGTAAGCCAGCGGCAGCTGGTCGGCCATGTTGACCTTGCCCTGGACGATCAGGCGATCGAGGTGCGCGCCCTCCACACCACGGCTGAAGGAGGCGTTGACGCCCTGCAGCATGCCGAAGAGCAGGAACGCGACAAGGATGGAGAGCAGCGTGAACAGGGTGCGCAGCCTCTTGCGCATCAGGCCCGCCCAGATGAGGGGAAGGTATTTCATCGAGCCAACTCCGTCTTGGCCAGCTGGCCCTTGTCGACATGCAACTGGCGGGTCGCCGTGTCAGCCGCCCGCTGGTCGTGGGTCACCATGATGATGGTCTTTCCTCGGCGGAAGGTGAGCGCGCGCAGAAGTTCGAGCACCTCGGTCGCGGTGTCGCGGTCGAGGTCACCCGTGGGCTCGTCGCAAACCAGGATCGGCGGGTCGGAGACAAGCGCGCGCGCGATTGCGACGCGCTGTTGTTGGCCGCCGGAGAGCTCCGACGGCTTGTGGCGGGCGCGCTCTGAGAGTCCGACGGCCTCAAGGGCTGCAGCGACCCTTGCGCGGCGCTCTGCCTTTGTGAGCGACAGCAGCAACAACGGCAGCTCGACGTTGGCCTCCGCGCTCAAGGCCGGCATCAGGTTGTAGAACTGGAAGATGAACCCGATGTTGGCCGACCGCCAGCGGGTCAGTTCGCTACCGGACATCTGGTCGATTCTGTGCCCCGCCACCGTCACGGCGCCGGAGTTCGCGTGGTCTATTCCGGCGATGATGTTCAACAGCGTCGATTTGCCGGAGCCCGAGGGTCCCATGATGGCAACGAATTCGCCTTCCGGAATGGACAAATTGAGGTCGTGGAGGACCTCAACCGTCTCCCCGCCGCGGCGGTATGCCTTGACGACATTGACCAGTGCTATGGCTTCAGTCACTTGGTGATCTCCTGATTTCATTGTTCGGTTTTGACTTTGAGTCCGTTCGACAGCTTGTCGAGATTGGTAACGGCCACGGTTTCGCCGGCCGTGAGCCCGGACTGCACGATCTGGTTGCCGGCTGCCTGCGCCCCCAGCTTCACTGTGCGCCGTTCGGCGTGATCGTCGCGCACGACAAAGAGGACATTCTCGCCGCCGCTGGACAGGATGGCTTCGGAAGGAACTGCCACGCCGGACGGCGGAGCCTCTTCGGGTTGGGACTTGGCGTCGGCCAGAAAAGCCACCTTGGCGCCTATTTCCGGCAGGATCCGCGGGTCCTTGATGTTGAACCCGACCCGCACCCGCACCGTCGCCTTGGTGCGGTCGGCCGTTGGCACGACCGCGATGACATGGCCCGGGATCTGCCAGTCCGGATAGGCGTTGAGGGTGACCTTGCAGCCCTGGTCCGGACGAACACGGTTGATGAAGCTCTCGTTGACGTCGACCTCGACCTCGAGGGAGTCCATGTCGACAATCGTGGCGACGCCGGTACGTGTGAAGCCGGAGCCTGCCGACATCGGCGAGATAATCTCGCCGGCCTGGGCGGCCTTGACGGTCACCACGCCTGAAAACAGCGCACTGATTACCGTGTCGTCGAGGTTCTGCTGGGCAACCGCTACTGCCGACTGCGCCACAGCTACCGCTGTTGTGGCGTGATTGTAGGTTGCCTTCGCGGTCTCGAACGCCTCCTGGCTAGTCAGTCCCTTCGCAAGCAGGGCCCTGCTACGCTCGAATGCCGGTCGCCCGTCAGTTGCCGCGATAGTGGCCTGATCGAGTGTCGCCTTGGCCTGGTTGAGATCGGCAATGGCGTTGGAATCGTCCAGGTGAGCGATCACCTGTCCGGCCTCGACATGCATGCCTTCATCCACGAGCACATCCCGCAACCTGCCGGCGACCTTCGGTCCGACCGTGGCCGCCCTGCGGGCAACCACGTAGCCGGTGGCATTGAGGAGCGCCGTCCCTGCGGCCACGCCGCTCTGTTGCGCAAGTGGCTGCGCGGTGGCGACGCGGACGGAGGTTGTCTGCTCGAGCAGCGACGCGCCGGGCAGTTGCTTGCCCAGAAGCACGGACCAGCCCGTGCCCGCCGCCACCGCCAGAATGGCCGCGCCAAGAGCAATGGCGGTCCAACGGACAGCCTGACGCGGTGGCGTTGGCGGCGTCGGCGCCGCGCGATCGATGCGCAGCGCGTCGAGGAGATCAATCTTATCGTGTTTCATCGTTCGGACTCCTTCACCGGATGCCCGGCAGCTTGATTTCTTGGACCTGGCGGCAGAGCGAAAGCGAACCGAACTGCCGTTGCTCTCAGGGGCGACGTTGGTGCGGTTCCACCAGCCCCGCCGAGCGCCTGGAGCAGTGCCGCCGTGTCGCTGTAGCGGCGCCTTGGGCCTTCAGGGTGTCGACATCGGCTTCCAGGCCCGCAGGGCATTTCAGCATTGCGTCAGGTCCTATTTTTCGAGGCATCGCCATAATGAAACGGTTCCGTTGCATTATGGCTAACACGCATTCGGAGGGCCGTCAACAAAAATGCACGGTACCGTTCCTTTTCATTTACAACGCTTCTCCAGCGGGCTACAAAGGGCGTTAGGACACGGCGGCGACGTGCCGGCGTCAAAATGAAGATTTTGAGAGGTGATGATGGCGCAGGGGGTAGAAGGGGCAACAACGGCTTACGACGTGCGTCTGGGGCGACCACCACGTGATCTTGCGCACGAGGTCGACGAACGCATCCTCGATGCCGCCAAAACCGCCTTCCTTCAGTACGGGCTCGCCGGTGCGAGCATCGATGAAATTTCCCGGCTCTCGCGTGCCGGCAAGCGGACGATATACGCGCGTTTTCACTCCAAAGAGGAATTGTTCGCCGCGGTCGGGATGCGCAACGCGGCAACCGTGGTCGCGCGGTTCCAGGACTTTACACCATCCGGGTCCACTCTCCAGGAACGGCTTGTGAGCGTAGGGCTCGCCGTTCTTGAGCGCCTGCTCGATGATGACAATATCGCTTTCATGCAATTGTCCGCGGCCGAGGCCCGCCGGTTGCCGCAACTCTCAAACTTCGGACGCCAGGCCCGCACCCAAGGCGTAAAGACGATCATGGATGCGCTCGGGACTGTGGCTCGCTCCGACGAGGTTCACGAATTTCCTCGTCTTGCCGCGGCCCTTCTTCCCTCAAGCGGTCGGTTCTTTGCGGATCTCGTTGTGGCCCGCCCGCTGATGCGCGCGCTCTTGGGCGAGCCGCTGGAAAAGCTGCGTGCGGAGCTACCCGCTCACGTCAGGGACGGCGTCGCTTTTTTCCTGGCAGCCTGCCGCCAACCGTTGGGCCGCGATGAACGGACGGCCACCTAAGATCAACCTATAAAGATGACGAGGCGACTCTAAGCGGCAATCTTCTTAGGGCGCGATTTCCATGAGCTCGAACCGACAGGCGTCCGTGAACTCCCGGAGAAAATCGTAGCGGGAGCCGTTCGGGTTATTGGGGTCGGGGGCATCCAGAGACGGGCTGCGATAGGCCAGCCCTATGGTTCCCATGACCCGGTCTGCCGCCTTCAGCGTCGTGTCTGATGCAAATAGCCGCAATTTTCCCAGTATGGCGTAAAGCTCGAACAGCGGGACAAATGTCTTGGGTTCGCCGACGACTGCATCGGCGTATCTCTTGGCGGCTTCTTCGATGAACTCCCCAAAGAGCTTCTCCCGCCGCGCATGCTCCTGCAGGAAGCGCTGGCTTCGGTTCTGCGAGGCCTGCGTTAGCCAAGTGGCGGCGATCGAGGCCATGGCACCAATGGAGGAGCCAGCCAGCGCAGAGACGGCGGATATATAAGCAGGGTTCATTCGGGGCTTCAGCATAATGGAACGATATCGTTCCATTATCTAGTTCGCATCTGGGCGACAGTCAAATAAAATGCAGGGACATCAATTCTTTTCAGCAGTAACTATCCGAATGCAGATCTGGGGCGACCCCAACGAGGCGCAATCGGGGCCTTCACCGTGATCGCCGGCAATGTCCGCTTTCAGGCTGTGGCAAATCCGCTCTCTACGGCCGGCATCAGGCGCAAAACTGCCACATCGCGTGTCGAATTGCCCGCAAGTCTCATAATTCAAGGCTGAGCGTCTTAATCCATTTCAAGCCATGGTCGGTTGCGGCCCTGGGCTTGTATTCGCATCCAACCCAGTTCCGATAGCCAAGCCGTTCAAGCGCTGCAAACACGGCGAGATAGCTGATCTCGCCTTCATCGGGCTCGGCACGGCTCGGCACCGCCGCAATCTGGACGTGGCCGATCTTCGGCAAGTGACGGGAAAGTCGAGTCAGCACATCGCCTTGGCTAATCCCGACATGGTATATGTCAAACATGATCTTTAGGTTCGGCGCTCCGACTTGATCAAGCATGTCAGCGGCTTCCTCGATCGTGGAGTAAAAGTAGTTCGGTTTGTCGCGCTGGTTGATTGGCTCCAGCAGGATCGTCAGGTCTGGGGCAGCATTGGTGGCGAAGACAAGATTCTCGATGAACACTTGCTTTCCTCGCGCTCGTTGGTCCAGCGGAACGACGCCAGCCATCGCGTGGATCGAGTTCGCGCCGGCTTGGCGCGCATAGCCGGCGGACATCGCGAATCCCGTGCGAAATTCGCTCTGGCGTCCATCGATGGCGCCCAGTCCGAAATCGCCCTTATCGGTATCGCCCAGCGGCGTGTTGATCCCGAGAAGAGTTAGGCCGTGATTGATGCAACGCTGCTTCACCAATCCCGCTGGCGTCTCGTAGGGCCAATGCAATTCGATGGCTTTGAATCCAGCCGCCGCTGCCGCGTCGATGCGATCCACGAGCGGGCGGTCGGGCCACAAGAATCCTAGGTTTGCGGAGAAGCGGAGCATAGTCGATCCATCATTGGACGAAGTGTCCTGGGTTTTTGAATCCGAACGCTGTCTTGTTGATCAGGGTTTCATGGTCGCTGATTAGGATGGCGTTCGTGGCGGCCACCGGATCCGCCATCATCAGGCATCTTGCGTCGACCAATTGGAAGCGCGGTTTCCCGTGGACCACGCCCCAACGCTTCCCCCGTTGTCTTCACGAATGAGGTCGCTGCCCTTGGCACCGATCATAATCGATGCAGCATTGGTATTACCGCCAATCAGCTTCGGCATGATGGACGAGTCGATAACCCGCAATCCCTCGAGGCCACGAACCTTGAGCCTCGGATCGACTGTCGCGAGCTCGTCAACTCCCATCCTGCAACTGCCAACCGGATGGTAGTCGGTCTCAGCAGTCTGCCGGACGAAGTCGAGGATCTGCGCGTCGGTCTTGACGTCGGCTAAGGGGGCGTAGGGGCGAGACACATAGGGCCTGAATGCCTTGGACTCCATGATTTCCCTTCCAATCCTAACGCAAGCGATCATCTTGTTGGCGTCAATAGGGTCGGCCATGAAGTTTGGGTCGATCAGGGGAGCATCTAACGGGTTCGACGAGGTAAGTCTGACCTCGCCGCGGCTGACCGGCCGCATGTTATTATTGTGCAGCGTGATGCCATTGCCGGGCAATTTGGTGAACCCGTGGTCGATGACCCACGCCGGCAGGAAGTGAACAGAGATATCTGGCTCCTCGAGCCCAGCTTCGCTCTTGGTATAAGCGACAGCCTCGCATCCCGACGATGTGACCGGTCCTGACCTGAAGAGGAGATAGCGGGCGCCGTGAATATATTTGTAGGGGAAACGCGCCGCGTCATCGTAGGTGAGTTTAGTGGTCGCGTGCCAGATGGCCGCCGCGTCGAGATGGTCCTGCAGGCCTTTGCCGACACCGGGCAGGTCGTGCACTACTGTCACGCCGGCTTGCTTAAGCTCACTTGCCGGACCGATGCCGGAAAGAAGGAGGAGCTTGGGAGAATTAAAAGCTCCCGAGCTGACGATAACCTCGCGCGTCGCGCTCACCCTTGTGGTGCGGTTGTCATTCCCGACCAGTTCGATTCCCACGGCACGCCCTTTCTCAATGATGATCCGCGAAACGAGGGTGTTCGCGTAAACGTCGAGATTCGAGCGGGACTTGCGCGCCGGATGTAGGAACGCGCGGGCGGAGCTCATGCGCCGTCCGTCTTTCACGGTGTATTGGAAGTGACCGACACCGTGCTGGGTAGCACCGTTGAAATCCTTGCTGCGCGGTATGCCGACCTCCGTACAGGCTTCGATAAAGGTCGCGGTCAGAGGATTAAGGTAGGTGAAGTCGGTGACGTTTAGCGGGCCGTCGTTGCCGTGATATTCGTCGTGCAAACGGGTATTGGCTTCAAGGCGTTTATAGACCGGCAGAACGTCTTGGTAGCTCCAACCTATGCAGCCATCCTCTGCCCAACGGTCATAGTCCTGATGGCTGCCGCGTATATAAATCATGCCGTTGATTGAACTGCTACCCCCGATCGCTTTGCCCTGTGGGATGAACATTTCCCGATTGTTCAGGTGCTTCTGAGGGGCCGTACGAAACGCCCAGTTGTACTTGGTGCCTTCGATCAGGCTTTGGATGCCGGCAGGCATGTGGATCATCGGCGACAAGTCTCGGCGACCGGCCTCCAGGATCAGGACCCGGACATCTGGATCCTGGCTTAACTCGCTTGCGAGCACACAGCCTGCGGAGCCTGCGCCGATGATGATGTAGTCATAGTCTTTACGCATCTTGCGCACCAATCGTTCGGGCGAGGAGGTGGCAATGGCTTAGCGCCATTGCGCGATGAAGAGATGAACGGCCAACCCCGTTTGGAGCTGGCCTGGAGAGTGTGGTCGCTTCAGGCTGTTACCAGCCGAGGCCGCGCTGTATCCGCACCTGGGATCGGACGTAGGTCGGCGATCTGGGCTGCACGCCAGAGGCGATCCAGTTCAGCCGCCTGCATGCGCAGTTGCGGCGAACGCACCACCGGGCGGGAAATCGCGCCCACCATGTAGGCCACTTCCTTGTAACGGGTGTGCAGGTCCGCATATGGGAAGCCATAGATCGCATGGTTGAGCGGCGCGAGACGACGATGAAGGGCCTGCGCATTTAGCAGGTCGCCCTTTTCAACAAGACGCAGCATTTCCACGCACTCGTAAGGAGCGAGTGCCGCGAGCCCGGACAGGATGCCATCGGCGCCTGTCGAGAGGTTGTGGAAGAAGGTGGACCCGACCGAAGGCAGGCAGATGATCTTCTTCTTGAGAGATTTCAAGGCGTAGTAGTCACGATCATAACGTACGCAGTCCGCGGCCTGCGCCATCTTCACTCCGACCACTTGGTCGATCTCAGACGCCATCTTGATCAATGCTTCATGGGGATAGGAAAGCTGGTCGCCGGAGGCCAGCTGGAACAGCAGAATGGGCATGTCCAAGCCTTCCGCGACCTCCTTGTGGAAGTGGAAGGCGTATTCGGGGCTATGGTTAGCGTTGTAAGCCGAGAGGTAGGGTGAGCAGACCATGACTGCGTCGGCGCCCGCTTCCCGTGCCTCCTCGCCTCGACGTATCGTTGCCGGTGGCGCCCAATCGAATATCGCCGCGACGACCGCCTGACCGGGGCGGATGTTCTCCTTGTGCATGGCGACTGCGCGCTTACGCTCCTCTGTGGTCAGCGCAGGGGACTCCGCGGCAAATGCGTTGACGACAAAACCCTGGATCCCGGGCACCGATGCCAGGTCACGCGTGCGCTTGGCCATTTCGTCCCAGTCGACGTCAAGGTTGTCATTGAAAGGCGTTATATTGGCGATCAGCACGCCACCATCAAGCTTCATGGTTTCCTCCTATTCCGTGTGGGCGCCGACAACTTCGGCCGGACCCGAGACGATCTTCTTGGCAAAAAGGCGTTCTACATCGGCGTCCGACAAACCCATTTCATGCAGGATTTCGGAGGTATGTGAGCCGACTTCGGTCGAGAGCGTATGAAGTTCCGGCACCTGGCCATCGTAGCGTAGGGGATGGTTGACGAGCGTTGCCGTTTTCCCGTTGACCTCGACCTCGCGGAAGACGTTGTTAGCGGCGATCTGCGGATCGGCGGCAACAGCCTCATAGTCCTGGACGATCCCGTACCATACGCCGCGCGCATCGAAGGCTTTTGACAGATCGTCATACGTCCAGCTGCGAACGGCTTCGGCAACCGCCGCCGCCAGCACGTCACGGTCGTCGTAGCGATCTAAGTGTTGCAGCGCCCGCAGGGCATCGCTGTCTAGCGCCTCGGCGACGTTAGAAATGTCATTGGTCGGGATCACGACCTGGGCGTCGGCGATACGATAAACGCCGGTCGGAGCTTCGTGGAACCAGGTGATCAGATTTTCCTGGCGGTCGAATGCCTCTGTTCCGGGCCGGCTGGACATGTAGTTCGTGAGTGGCTCTGTTTGGAGGTCCAGGCCAGAATTCAAGAGGCTGCCTTGAACGTGGGTGCCCTTGCCCGTCTGCAGCTTCTTGATGTAGGCGGCCAGAACGCCCATGGCGAGCAAAGCGCCCCCGTGCTGATCGACGATAGCGCACCCTGCCGCCGTCGGACGATCGTGTGGGCCAGTGGCGGAAATGAAACCTGAACGGGCCTGGATGATCAGATCTTGCGCCGTTCGGCCGACCATGGGTCCATTCAGGCCCCAGCCCGTGCCGCTTGCGAAGATGATATCCGGCTTGCGCTTCTTCAGGTCCTCATAGGACAGGCCGAGTTTGTCCATGACGCCGGTGCGGAAATTCTCTACCACGGCGTCCGCCTGATCGATGAGCTTGAGAACCAGCTCCTTGCCCTCGGCCGACTTCAGGTCAACGGAAAAGCTTCGCTTGTTGCGGTTGGCCGCCAGGAAGAACCCGCTGACGCCGCCGACGAACACCTTGGCGCCGGACCAGCTCCTCTCGAATGGGCCCTTAGCAGGTTCGATCTTGATGACGTCGGCCCCCATGTCCGCCAGGTACTGGGTCGCAGCCGGCCCCTGCAGAAAGTGGCAGAAACTGACGATTTTCATTCCTTGCAGAAGCATTTGTGCATTTCCTTGTGCAGTAAACGGTAGTTCTAGGCCGCAATGACAGGGGTCGCAGCGCGTCGATCTTGATGGTCGGCGATGTTCTGTTGGGTCGCGGGGTCAAACACGTGGATCTCTTCAGTAGCGATCGACAGGTTGACGGCTTGAGCCGGTGACAGGCGCCGGAATGGGTCGACACGGGTCACTGTCACCTGCTTCTCGCCGAGACGTACCTGAACGAGTTGTTCCGAGCCAAGAAGCTCGGTGATATCGACGTTGCCGGATGCGAAACTGCTCGAGCCGGCGCCATCGATAACGATATGTTCAGGACGCAGGCCGAGAAGCGCGTTGCCACGTAGTGACAGAACTGCCGCTTTCAAACGATCCGGCACAGGCATCTTAAGGTCACCGGCCGTGAAGAACGAGCGGTCGCCGATCGAGGTAATTCCTACCTCGATGATGTTCATAGGTGGCGAACCGATAAAGGTAGCGACAAAAATGTTCCTTGGGCGGTGGTAAATGTCTTCGGGTGTTCCGGCCTGCTGGACCTCGCCGTTGGCCATCACAACGACGCGATCGCCGAGCGTCATGGCCTCGATCTGGTCGTGGGTGACGTAGATAGACGTCGCGGTGATACGGCTTTTGAGCCTTTTCAGCTCCTGCCTCATTTCCAAACGCAGCTTCGCGTCCAAATTTGAAAGCGGTTCGTCGAACAAAAAGAGTTTCGGATTCCGGACAAGGCAGCGGCCGAGCGCAACGCGCTGTTGCTGTCCACCTGATAACTGGCGGGGTTTGCGGTCCAGCAATTTTCCGAGGGCCAGTACATCGGCGGCGCGTCTGATCTCGCTGTCCACCTGCGCTTTCGGCATGCCGCGGTTTCGCAGTCCGAAGGCCATGTTGTCGTACACGTTCATGTTCGGATACAGGGCGTAGTTCTGGAACACCATGGCAACGTCCCGCTGGGCGGGACTGAGGTGGTTGGCATGCTGCCCCCTAATAGACAGCTTGCCGGACGTGATGGTCTCGAGGCCCGCGACCATGCGAAGGGTAGTCGTTTTGCCGCAACCAGACGGCCCGACCAACACGACGAATTCGTCGTGCCCAAGCGAGAGGTCGACATCCTTCACGACTTGAACGGCGCCGTACGATTTGTTTATTCCGACGAGTTCCACGCCCTGCATCGGCTTCCTCCTTCGCGAACTCAATTGCGCTTGACTACATAGGGCGGGGGTTGTAATCGATTACAAGCTGATTGTCTAGAGGCCGTCCATTGCCATTTCTCGATCGTATTTCTTTCAACCACGCAACATTCGGACCAGAGGCGTCGTTCCGTACGTTTTTGGAGACCGTTGCTGAGACAGGTGCACGAGGTGTCGGTATATGGACTGAACGGCTTGACGGCCTGTCGCCTACTGCGGCGGGTGAGCTCATCCGAGACCACGGGCTCGCGATCAGCGGCGTGAACCGCGGAGGCTTCTTTACAGGTTCGACAAAGGAACAACGCGACGCCACCATTGAGCGAACTCTGCGCCAGATCGAGGCGACGGCGGAATTGCACGCCGACACTCTGGTCATAGTTCCCGGCGGTCTGCAGCCCGATCTGAAGGATATTCGGGTCGCGAGGGATCAGGTGAAGGATGGAATAGCCCGCGTCGCGCCATTCGCGCGGGATCATGGCGTCCGTCTAGCAATCGAGCCATTCCATCCAGCTTTGTCGGCGCTGCGCGGCGTAGTGAACACACTCGACCTAGCTATGAACCTGTGTGAGGTTCACGGCGGCCACGTCGGGGTCGTCACCGACATTTTCCACCTGTGGTGGGATCCTGGTGTCTATCAAGCCATTAGCCGTGCCGGCACGCGCATATTCGGGCATCATCTCTGTGACTGGAAACTGGACGCCGTCGATCCGGTCGCCGACCGAGCGGTGATGGGCGACGGAGTTGCTGACATCCCGGGGATCACGGCCGCAGTAATGGATGCGGGCTACTCCGGCTGGATGGAAATCGAGATATTTTCCAAGAATGACCTATGGACCATGGCGCCGTCAGCTATTGCCTCGCGATGCCTCGAACGGGCGCGGGAGTGTCTTGATGAGGCGGAGAAGATGCGAAAAATTTGACCTTTCGGGCGCTGTCGCCTTTGAGTGGGCGATCGTTCGAAACGTGATGAGGTCGCTATGAGCGGGAGTGTCGCAGGGAAAATGGTGCGCAAGAGGGCGCCAAGGAACAACGGGGGGCAACAGCAACCTCGTTTGGCCGACGTCGCTAAGGCGGCGCGGGTAAGCACGGCCACGGTTTCGCGCGTCATGAATACGCCTGAGATCGTGACCGAAGAGATTAGGGAGCGGGTGCACAGCGCGATTCAGAAGCTCAAATGGGTGCCGAACGCGACAGCCAAATCGCTCAGGACGAGCCGCACACACACGGTTGGGGCAATTATGCCCACCCTGGATCACCAGAACTTCGCCCGGATCGTCCAGTCCCTCCAGACAACCATGGCGGTCGAGAAATATGAGCTGCTGGTGGGCGTCACCTACTACAACCGAGAGGTCGCGACACAGCAGGCCCGCGCGATGGTCGACAAGGGGGTGGAGGCTCTCGTCCTTGTCGGCGCCGATCATCCTGATGAACTGATGCAGCTGCTCGAGGAGAAAGGCATCCCGTTCGTGCTGTTGTATGTGGCGCCGGGCAGCGCGCCAGGCCGCAATGTCATCGGCTACAACAACTACCAAGCCTTTGTGACTATGACCGAGCACCTGCTGTCACTGGGCCACCGCACCTTCGGACTTATAGCCCAAGATACCTCTTTCAACGATCGAGCGCGCGCCCGTCAGGAAGGTGTTCGAACGACGCTTGCTGAGCAGGGCATTGCCATCCGTCCACGCCATTTCATTGAGGGCGAATGGAAATTCGAGGACGGCATGAAGGCCTTCGAGAAGATAATGCGCACTGATGATCCGCCCTCGGCCATCATCTGCGGCAACGACTATCTCGCTATTGGATGCATGCTCAAGGCGCGCGAGATGGGTATCGACATCCCTGGCGATGTCTCGATCACCGGATTTGACGATATCGATTTGGCGCGCCTGCTGCAGCCTGGCATCACGACCATGAAGGTTCCTGACGAACTGGTCGGTGAAATGGCTGGCCGATTTTTCATCGACGTTCTGCGTGGCAAGGGCGGGCAGCTGGGAGAGGTGCCGGCACCGGAACTCATCATGCGCGGGTCCACCTCTCGCCCGAAACCGAATTAATCAGGAGCACTACAGATGGTCTATAAACTTGCCTCGGATTTGGACCTGGGACCGCGCTTGCCGATCGGAATGGTCGGCGGCGGCCGGGGATCGTTTTTTGCACCCTATCACCGTGCGGCGCTTCGCCTCAGCGGCCGCTGGGAGCTTGTCGCCGGGGTGTTCTCGTCTGAGCGTTCTAGGTCGCTCGAAGCAGGCACCGCGCTCGGCGTGGCTGCCGATCGCAACTATGAGACAGTCGCGGATCTCGCCCGAGCCGAAGCGGCGCGCAGCGATGGCATCCGGGCGGCGTGCGTCGTCACGCCTAACCATCTGCATTTTGATGCCTGCAAGACCCTGATGGAAAACGGCATCGGCGTGATCTGCGATAAGCCGTTAGTAAATTCTTTGGAGGAAGCACGCGAATTGCAGCGGCTCGCCGCGCAGACCGGCGTCTTTTTCGGCATGACATACACCTATTGCGGCTACCCGATGGTGCGTGAGGCTCGCCAACTCGTCGCGGAGGGCGGGATTGGGCGCGTTAGGTTCGTGTACGTCGAGTATCTGCAGGAGTGGCTCGCCGACAAGCCGGAGAAACTCGGCGCAAAGGCCGGCGGCTGGCGAACGGATCCACAAAAAGCTGGACCGACAGGCACGCTCGGCGATGTTGGCACCCACGCCTTCAACCTCGCGGAATTTGTCTGCGGCGCGAAGGTCAACCAGCTGTCGGCCAATATGACGAGGATCGTCGAAGGTCGTGCGCTCGACGATAACGACATTGTGCAGCTGCGTTTCGACGCTGGCTTTTCGGGGCTCCTATGGGCGACCCAAGCTGCGCCCGGACATCGCAACGGTCTTCGTATTAAGGTCGTAGGGTCCACAGGGTCGGTCGAGTGGCGACAGGAAGCTCCGGAAACGCTTCGTATCGGCGAACTCGGCCAAGCAGACCGTACACTTCACAGGGGTCAGCGGATCATGACTGCAGCCGGGGCGACGCAAACCACACTCCCCGCCGGCAATCCTGAAGGCTACCATGAGGCACTCGCCATCCTTTACAGCGACTTTGCGGATGCCATCGAGGCACCTGTCTCAGTCCCTCTATTTCCGGCACCAGGGTTGGAGGAAGGTGTGCGTGGGGTGGCGCTGTGCGACGTCGCCATCCGCTCAAGTTCCACCAACGGAAGCTGGCTTCCATTAGACAATCAAGATTCTCATTGACAATGCTATGTAATCGATTACAGATACCGCCGACGAAACGGGTGATCCTGGTCCATGAATGCACATCCTTCCACGCTATACGCTCTTCCCGACTCGCCCCGCGATTTCAGCCTGCTGATAGACGGATCGCTGATACCCGTATCCGACCGCGAGCCGATTGACCGGACCAGTCCGGCGCATCGTCGTCTGGTCAGCCGGTATCCCAGAGCAACCACTGCCGACACTGATCGTGCTGTAGAGGCTGCCAAAACGGCCTTCCAGAAGACCGACTGGGCGACCATGCCGGGCGCCGCACGCGCAAGATTTATCCTCGAGGTCGCAGAACTGATCCGCGAGCACAAAGCTGAGCTCGCTCAGATCGAGGCTTTGGAGGGCGGCAAGCCCGTGTCTGCGATCGAAGGCGAAATCGACGTCTCGGTCGATCTTTGGGAGTATGCCGCGACCTTGGCGCGCCATGCCTATGGCGACACTTACGATACCCTCGGAAAGGACACGATGGGGTTGGTTTTGCGCCAGCCGATTGGCGTCGTGGCCATGATCACTCCGTGGAACTTCCCGCTTCTTATCCTAAGCCAGAAGCTGCCTTTCGCGCTGGCTCTCGGATGCACCGCTGTGGTCAAGCCGAGCGAGCTGACATCGGGCACGGCCCTGCTGTTGGGCGAGCTTCTTCAAAAAGCCGGCCTGCCTGCCGGGGTCGTCAACATCCTCGCCGGCGCCGGCTCTACGATTGGCATGCAGCTGTGCTCGCATCCCGACGTTGCGATGGTCTCGTTCACCGGTTCTACAGAGGTCGGGAAGACAATCAGCAAGGCCGCAGCGGACACGCTCAAGCGCGTCTCGCTCGAGCTCGGTGGGAAAGCCGCACACATCGTCTTTGCTGACGCTGATCTTGAGGCGGCTGCCGACAAGGTCGCGTTCGGCATCCTTCACAACGCGGGCCAGTGCTGTGTGAGCGGCACTCGGCTGCTCGTGCAGCGCTCCGTAGCAGAGCAGTTCAGCCAAGCCGTGGCTGCTCAGATCAAGTCCGTTCGTGTCGGCGATCCGCTGGACCCGGCCGTGAAGGTCGGCCCGGTCATTTCCAAGCAGCAATACGAAACTATCGGCAGCTACATCGCGATCGGCAAGGAAGAAAACGCGACCTTGATGTTGGGCGGCACTCAGAGCCTGCATTACGGCGGCGTAGATGGCTATTTCGTCGAGCCCACGATCTTTGCTGATGTCAGCCCAGATATGCGCATCGCGCAGGAAGAGATCTTCGGGCCGGTCCTTTCCATCATCCCGTTCGACACCGTCGACGAGGCGCTCGATATCGCAAACAGCACGATCTACGGCCTTGCGTCCGGCGTGTGGACCTCGAACCTCGACACGGCTTTCAGATGCGCGCGGGGACTGCGATCGGGGACCGTCGAGGTCAACACGTACATCGCCGGTGCACCTGAGCTACCCCTGGTGGGCCACCGTCAGAGCGGCGTGGGGCACGAGAAGGGTCGCTTCGCGATCGAAGAGTTCACCGAACTCAAGACGGTCCAACTGCAATTCGGCCCGCTGACCGATCGTTGGGTCTCCAAGGCTAACTCAATATGAAGAGCGCTGCGGCGCGAAAAAAGGAGGAGTGAACATGCACTGGAATGTCAACAGACGTTCGTTATTGAAGACAAGCGCCGCACTAGCGGCCACGGCCGCATTCTCAGGACTTGCCGGGCGGTCTGCGATGGCCGCCGACAAGCTCGAAATCTTCTCTTGGTGGACGTCGGGTGGCGAGTCAGCGGCTCTCCAGGCCCTGATCGACGGCTTCAAGGAGCACTATCCTTCCACGGAAATCACGAACGCTGCCGTGGCCGGCGGCGGTGGCACAAATGCACTGCCGGTGCTCCAGGCGCGCTTGGCTGGCGGTACCCCACCCGACACTTGGCAGGGCAACAGCGGCACAGCCTTCTTCAACTCCTATGCCGATCCCGGCTACATCGACGACGTTACGGACCTTTATAAGTCCGAGGGATGGGAAAAGACCATGTCGCCGGGCGTCCTCGACCTCGTCCGAAAAAATGGAAAATACTATGCCGTGATGGTCGGCGCTCATCGCTGTAACGAAGTGTGGTTCAACAAGCCTTTGCTGGCCAAGAACGGCGTCGAGATCGGCGACTCCCTGTCGTTCGACCAGTTCTTTGCCGCGGCCGAGAAACTGAAGGCGGCCGGCGTGAATGCCCTCGCGGTCGGCGACAACGGCATCTGGGCCAACATGCGGATGCTCGAGAACACATTCAACGGCGTGCTCGGCTATGACCAGACCGTGCAGCTTTGGGATGGGAAGCTGGCCTTCAACTCGCCGCAGATGAAGGAGGCCTACAAGACCCACCTTCGCATGCTCGATTACCAGAACCCGGACCACTCCGCACTGAGCTGGGACCAGGCCGTCAAGAAGGTGATCGAAGGCAGTTCCGCCTTCACCATGATGGGCGACTGGTCATACGGCGAGTTCGCCAAGGCTGGCGCCAAGGACGGTGTGGACTTCGGCTGGGTCAGCCATCCCGGCACGGAAGACATCTTCATCATCGTCACCGACGGTTTCCCGATTGCCAAGGACGCGCCGAATCCGGAGTCGGCCCGCAATTGGCTGAAGGTCATGGGTGACCCAAAGGTCCAGCTGGCCTTCAGCCTGAAGAAGGGCTCTGTCGCCACGCGCCTTGACGTCGACAAATCCACCCTGCCTGCGTATCTCCAGTGGTCGTTCGAGAAATTCGCGAAGAATAAGTTCACGGGCTCCAGCGTCAACGGCGAGCAGGTGCCGTCATCGTTCAACCAGAGCTCCTTTGATGCTTTGACTACCTTCGTGGTGGACAAGAACATCGATGCCTTCGCTGATAATATGCAGGCAGCGTTCGACGCTATTCCCAAGACGTAATGTCGCCGGGCCGAGTCCCTGTCTCCACCGGGACTCGGCCCCCCGCATTCCAGCAGCAACGACGCGAACAGTGCGGAACCCTACATATGAGCACGTTTGATACTTTCACGTCCGAATTCCAGGTTGCGCCGGGAAGACCCGCGCACCGGTGGACCGCCGTTGGCGAGAAGCTGCAGACTGCACTGCTGATCGCTCCGGTCATCGTGTCGACGCTGGTCTTCGTTTACCTCTTTATTATTCTGACCGTCCTGATCTCACTGTCGGACTGGTCCGTGGTGAATTTGGGCGGCGGCTTCAGCACGCCGTTGCTCAAGAACTATCATGCGCTTTTCGCCAATCCGCGTTTTCAGATTGATCTGCGCAACACCGTCATCTTCACCGTGCTGTTCCTAACGGGCTCTGTCGGCCTGGGGCTCATCTTGGCGCTCCTCATCAACCGCAACTTGCCCGGCAAAGGTTTCTTCCGCTCGGTCTTCCTGTTCCCGTATGCCATCTCGTTCATTGTCACGGGGGTGGCGTGGCGCTGGATCTTCAATCCGGAGACAGGCGTGAACGTCCTGATCAACCTGACGGGCATCAACTCGGTGCTGGCTGCGGCGGGCATCGGTCCCTTCAAGCCTGGCTGGCTGACCGACCCCACTGTCCTTGCCCCCCTGAACGACACACTGGGCGGCATCTTTCCTTTTCTTGGGACCATCCAGCTTAAGCTCGGCATCCCCGTGGCCTTGATCGCAGTCGCGATCGCCGCATCATGGCAACTCGCTGGCTTTGCCATGGCGACATTTCTTGCGGGGCTTGCGACCATCCCTTCGCATATCAAGGAGGCTGCGGCGATCGATAATGCTAGTGGATGGACCTACTTCCGGAAGATAACCTGGCCCATGCTGGCGCCATTCACCGTGATCAATCTGGTGATCCTCGGCCACGTTTCCCTCAAAATATTCGATCTGGTGTACGTCATGTCCGGTCCTGGGCCGGGCTTTGCGACGGACGTGCCAGGCATCTTTGTTTTCGAAACCACTTTCCGTTCCTTGAGATATGGCGTCGGAGCCGCCGGCTCGGTGGTCATGCTCGCAATGGTGGCGGTGATTGTTGTCCCGTACCTGATCCGCACAATGCCGGAGGACAAGTGATGTCAGCGCACGCACTTCAGACAGGGCAAGACAGCAACATTGCGCAGGTAGTCCGCCGTGGGCTCACGTATGCCCTCCTCATTGCGCTCTCGGCGTTCTTCCTAATGCCGGTCTACATGTTGTTCGTGAACGGCCTTAAATCTGCCCGCGATGTGTCCGTGTCCGACATGTGGTCGCTGCCCCGCACCATAGGCATCGGGGGATTTGCCGAGGCATGGGAGAAGCTCGGGCCGTCGTTCCAAAATAGCTTGATGATGACCGGGACCGCGACGATCGTCTCCTGCCTGATTGGCTCGCTTACCGCTTACATCCTGACCCTGTGGGGCGTGAGGTTCTCGCGCTGGATCACGGTGCTCATCATCTTTGGTATGTTTATCCCGTACCAAAGCATCATCATCCCGCTGACTTTCTTGGCGCAGAAGCTCGGCCTTTACGGGACCATTGCCGGACTGATCGTCGTCCACGTCATCTACGGGCAATCCGTCAATATCCTCGTGTTCGGAAACTACTACAGGACCATCCCGAAAGCCCTTATCGAGGCTGCAAAGGTCGACGGCGCCGGCGTCTTGAAGACCTACTTCAAGATCATTCTTCCACTTTCGGCACCTGGCTTCGTCGTGGCCGGCATCTTCCAATTCACGAACATCTGGAATGACTTCCTGTTCGGCGTGATTCTGGTACCGAACCCAGCGGCCCAACCCGTGACCGTCGCCCTGTCGAACCTGTCCGGTAACTATTCGGTCGACTGGAACGTGGTCATGGCGGGTGCGATCGTCGCGGCTCTGCCCACGATCCTGATCTACCTGGTGCTTGGCCGCTACTTTGTGCAGGGCCTGACGTCCGGCTCGGTAAAATCGTGAAGGATGCCGACATGCCAGGAATCGCAATTGTAACGGGCGGCCGGCGCGGGATCGGCCGTGCGATCGCTCAGTGTCTTGCGCGACGCGGACAGGGCGTACTCGTGGTCGATCTTGAGAACGACGCGTCCGCCGAAGACACGGTGTCACTGCTCAAGGAAAGCGGCGTCCCGGCCGCGTTCATGGCCGCCGACGTTGGCGACGAAGCGCGCCACGAGGCCATCCTGAACGCGGCCGGTGAACTGGGGACGCTCACGACCCTAGTGAACAATGCGGGAGTATCTTCCACGGTACGGGGAGACATGCTCGACCTTCCCGTCGAAAGTCTCGACCGTGCGCTGCGCATCAACCTTCGGGCACCTTTTCTGCTCAGTCAGGCGTTCAGTAAGCGGCTGATCCGGACCAGGGCCGCCGACACACACTTTTGCTCCATCGTGAACATCACGTCGGTCAACGTCGAGATCCTCGGCGTCAACCGGCCCGACTACTGTATCACCAAGACTGGCCTCTCCATGGCGACCCGCCTCTTCGCGGCGCGCCTCGCGGAGGAAAAGATCCATGCATACGAGGTAAGGCCCGGGATCACGACGACGGAAATGACCCAACCTTCACGCGAGAAATATGATCGCGTGATTGAGGAGGGCTTGGTTCCCATGCGCAGATGGGGCGAGCCGGAGGATGTAGGTGAAGCGGTGGCGAGCCTCGCGTCCGGCGCATTCAGGTTTTCAACTGGCGACGCGGTCTGGGTGGACGGCGGCCTCCACCTGTACAGGCTCTGACATGGACCAGCATCTGCTCGAAGAGACACCAACCGATGGAGTATTGCTCCTGCGGCTCAACCGGCCGCAGCGCCGGAACGCGCTCACGAAGCAACTCGTGGTTGATATCGCCCAGGCGCTTGCGAAGGCCGCGTCCTCCGGCACCATACGCGCGGTAATTATCACCGGCGACGAGCGTGCATTCTCGGCCGGAGCCGACATCCTTGAGGTGAACGACAGAGGCATTGCTGCCATTCTCGATGAAGAGAGGTTGGCGGCGTGGCGGGCGATCGAGACTTTTCCGAAGCCCTTGATCGCGGCGGTTCGTGGTTTTGCCTACGGCGCCGGCAACGAACTCGCGATGATCTGTGACCTTGTGGTCGCGGGAACCAGTGCGCAGTTCAGCCAACCGGAAGTCAAGATCGGGGGTATGGCTGGTGACGGGGGTACGCAGCGGTTACCTCGCCTCGTGGGCCGGCAGGTCGCCACCAAGATGCTACTGACCGGCGCCCCACTTTCAGCCCAAGAGGCCAAACAAGCAGGATTGGTCTGTGACGTAGTCGGGGACGACCTTGTCGTGCAGACGGCGATCGAGCTGGCAAATGTTATTGCTGCCAACGCGCCGCTCTCAGTCACCGTGACCAAGTCGCTGATCCGACGTGTTGATGAGGGGGGATTGTCTGACGGTCTTCGCTGGGAGCGCGATGGCCTGCTTAGGGTCTTTCAGTCGGAAGACCGGGTCGAAGGCATGACGGCATTTGCTGAAAAGCGCCGTCCGACCTGGTCCGGGCGCTAATCATACGGGACGATGCCATGCATGTTTTGATCATCGGGGCGGCCGGCATGATCGGTCGCAAGTTGAGCGATCGGTTAGTCAAAGAAGGAGGGCTGGGCGGAGCCGCAATCACCCAGCTCTCCTTGGTTGACCTGGTGCCGCCGGTGAGCGTGGCACTCACCGGCGCAGCGGTAGATTGCATCACTTCGGATCTTTCGCAGGCTGGCGCGGCCGCAAGCTTGGCTGCGTCACGCCCGGATGTAATCTTCCATCTGGCAGCGATCGTCTCTAGCGATGCGGAAGCGAATTTCGAGAAGGGCTATCGCATCAACCTTGATGGCACCCGGTTCCTTTTCGAAGCGATCCGACTCGAAGGCGAGAAGCGTGCATACCGTCCCCGGGTCGTCTTCACATCTTCGCTCGCCGTCTTTGGCCAACCGTTGCCTGACGAGATTCCGGATGACTTTGTCCTTGCGCCGCTTTCCAGCTACGGGACACAGAAGGCGATCTGTGAGCTGCTTTTGGCGGATTATTCCCGGCGCGGCTTCTTCGACGGTATCGCGCTTCGTCTCCCGACCATTTGCGTCCGGCCCGGCAAGCCGAACAAGGCGGCATCAGGCTTCTACTCGGGAATCATCCGCGAGCCGTTGGCTGGCCACCCTTCAGTGCTGCCTGTGCCGAGAACGTTGCGGCACTGGTTCGCAAGCCCGCGTTCCGCTATCACCGCCTTGGTCCATGCCGCAGCGATCGACCTCAAGACGCTCGGAGCACGTCGAAGCATAAATCTCCCCGGCGTATCGGCGACAGTGGGCGACCAGATCGACGCGTTGCGCCGCGTCGCGGGGGACGGCGCGGTGGACCTGATCCGAGAAGAGCCAGACCCCACCGTCTTCGAGATCGTGTCGTCATGGCCTCGGGGTTTCACTGCAACCCGCGCGAAGGATCTGGGCTTCGCCGCCGAAACCTCGATGGACGAGATCATCCACGTTCATATCGAGGACGAGCTCGGCGGCACCTTAAACTGAACAGACTTCACTTCGGATATCTGGGAAATTTCATGCTTCTCGGCTGTATAGCAGACGATTTCACCGGTGCGACCGACCTGGCGAGCATGCTCGTCGAGGAAGGGATTAAGACCATCCAGTTCATCGGCGTGCCCACCAAAGCGCACCTGGACGCCGCGCGAGGCTATGATGCAGTTGTTGTCGCCCTGAAGTCGCGCACCACGCCGGTCGCCGAAGCGGTCGCCCTCTCTCGGCAGGCCCTGGATTGGCTGCGCGAAGCAGGTGCAGAGCAGATATTCTTCAAATACTGCTCGACCTTCGACTCTACGCCGGACGGCAATATCGGCCCGGTCGCGGACATGCTGGCCACGGAAATCGGCGCGTCGATTACCGTGGTCAGCCCGGCTCTGCCCGCAAACGGCCGGACAGTTTACAAGGGTCATCTGTTCGTCGGGGATCAGCCCCTTGACGAGTCGGGGATGCGCGATCACCCACTCACGCCTATGACCGATAGTAGCCTGATACGGCTCCTGGCGGCGCAAACGCCTGCGAGAGTTGACCTCGTCGATCACGGAACGGTGCGGCAGGGGAGAGGGGCCATCCGCGCTCGCCTCGACGCCATGGCCGACATCGGCGTTCGGTACGCGGTCATCGATGTGATTGTCGACGCCGACTTGGTTGAAATTGGAGCCGCCTGTACTGGATTGAAGTTCGTCAGCGGCGGTTCCGGTCTTGGCCTCGGTATCGCTCGCAACCTGTCGTCCAAGGGTTCTGGCGCGTTGAGGGTGTCGATCACCGGACCAGCTGCCGTGATATCCGGCAGTTGCTCGCTGGCGACCAATCGGCAGGTGGCCCTCATGCAAGCCAATGGCCTGCCGACGTACCGGATCGACCCCATGGCCTTGGCGAACGACCCGGATGCAGTGGTCTCCCATTTTCTGGACTGGGCTGCGCCGCAGTTGGGTGACGCGCCCATATTGGTCTACGCAACTGCTACGCCGGATAAGGTACGCCAAGTCCAGCAGAAGTTGGGAGTTGCTGCCTCAGGGCAGCTGGTCGAGTCTACACTGGCGCGCATCGCGAAAGAGCTTGTGGAACGTGGTGTGCGCCGGTTGATCGTCGCGGGTGGCGAAACGTCTGGCGCTGTTGTAGGGGCGCTCGGGATCGACGCCTTGGCGATCGGCGCGACGATTGCCCCGGGCGTGCCGTGGACAATCGCAGATGTTAACGGTTCAAAAGTGGCGCTGGCGCTTAAGTCCGGAAATTTCGGCCCGGTTGATTTCTTCTTATCAGCTTGGGAGAAACTGTCATGAGCAGTGTTGTGCCATCTCGCGAACGGGCTCTCAGTAACGCCCGCGACGGCATCATGAGCCATGCCCAGAGCCTGTTCACACGCGGCCTGACTGCGGGCAGCAGTGGCAATCTCAGCGTTCGCGTCGAGGGCGGCTACGTCGTAACGCCTACCAATGCTTCTCTTGGAGCTTTGGACCCGGCACGGCTCAGTGTCGTCGACTTCGAAGGTAAGCTGGTGGAGGGCGACGCTCCTTCCAAAGAGACCGTGCTCCATCTGGCCATGTACGGCGCGCGGCCGCAATCTGTGGCGATCGTTCACCTTCATGCGACACACTCCGCGGCGGTGTCGTGCATGTGCGGTCTACCGGAAGATGACTGCTTACCGCCGCTAACACCGTACTTTGTTATGAAAATCGGCAAGCTGCCATTGCTCAGGTATCGCAGACCTGGTGATCCCGCACTAGCCCCTGACATCCGGGCAGCCGCCACGCGCGGCCCGGCCGTTCTCCTCGCAAACCATGGTCCGCTGGTCTCCGGTAAAAGTCTTGAAGCGGCGGTTTATGCGATCGAGGACCTCGAAGAGACCGCCAAGCTTTTTTTGCTTTTGCGAGGGTCAGAGACTCGACCCCTCAATGCTGACCAGATCGGGGAACTCCGGGCGACTTTCGGCGAGCCCTGAAGGTGTTTGGTCCCGGCATTTGCTGGAGCGGAGTTTGAAACGTTCCGGTTGTGAGACCCACGCCTTGCAGATGAACTCGTAGGGTGTGAGACCTTTGAGGGTCTTGAGCCTGCGGGCGAAGTTGTAGGCGGCAACGAAGTCGGCGAGATGGGTCCGGAGTTGTCGTGGCTCTCGTAGGAAACCGGAAGAACGCTGAGTATTGCAAGACACTCGAAGCACAGCTGGTGGATACTGCGAATTGGCGATTATTCGTGCCATGATTCGAGCCGGAAAGACGGGCTGAATCCGCCCTTAGGCGTTTGGTCGTGGGCCAGAGCCGCTTTAGGTCGTCGAAGGCATCATCCCGGACCGGCTAAACGCCACGGCGCCCTGCCGCCCATAAGGTTCATTAGAATTAACTAATTGTAGACCGCGCTGTCTCAGAATAGGACAGCGCGGTCCTGTTGCCGTACCGCGCCGGCGGCTCTGGCTTTCAGGCAACCCTACCCCAGGGCCGGAGCCGCCACGTTCTATTTAGCAGTAAATCGCTGAAGCAAGCCCTACCAAACATCGTTTCCGAAGTGCTTCTTCGATTCATCGACTTTTAACATTCGTCCTTCGATGGGTCACCGAGCGAGCCGCTTCTCAGTGTGACAGCAAGCAAACCTATTTCGGCTTCGGTGAACGCTATCTCATAGCGTTGTTTGGAGTTTCTTGTGTAGATATCATCGGCGATGATGGAAATCGTGACGGTATTTTCGCAAACCTGCAATTCTGCAGTTTGCAGCGGCTCAGAGTATATTCTCTTTGGGGAACCTGGCTTTCGCCCAGGTCGAACGTTCAGTCGCATCGCCGAATCCCAATCGTTGCTACATGCAGTCCTTATGCAAGAGGGATGCCAGCACCCTTGTGTTGAAATCCGGTCATGGGCGCACGCGCTCCTTGCTTGCTGTTGCAGTTGCTGTTGCTTAGGTGGACCGGGCGGTGGCGCGGGCGAGGATCTCGGCTACCATCTCGGGGCGGTAGTATTCCTTGAGCTGGTCCTCGCTGGTGCCAGCCTCGGCCTCCATCTCGATCTCTTCGAGTTCTTGGTCGGTGAACTGGCTCGCGCTCCGGTCGCGGGGGTCGCGCCATGGTGAGTTGGGCGCGTCGTCAAACTTGTACCGACGCTCCCTGATCACCCTGAAGTGCTCGGGCTCGATGCAGTTCGGTTCTTGGCACAGGCTGGTGTTGCGCCTTATCTGGTAGTCGGGGTGCTCGGTCAGTCCAAGCAGAACACGGGCCGGGTTACCGACACGGCAGAGGTGTGGTCGACCGCCTCGCATCTGACCATTCCAGAGCAGGTGGTCGCCCTTGCGGGTTGACCGCGTGGCGATACGATCACGAAGTGCCGTTTTAGGCCGTGCCATGGGTGCTCCGATGAGTTTTGAGGGTATGAAAAGTTGTCAATTCAAAATGTAAAATAAAAAAAATACTATAGGACAAGTTTTTCACAGTCAGAACTTAATTAGAAAATTTTTGATGCCTCATTACTCTTCCTCGCATTGGGGAATGGAGAGAGAAGAGAGTAATTAATATAGGAGGAAGCCAAACGTTTTGAACGGGCTTGCCCCGACTTTCTCGATCGATGTGTCAACACGATCGGTTCGAGCACTCTACCGGCCGGCCGACGAAGCTTGGCCTCTTCAAGGTAGCGAACGGCCTCAAGCCGGTTCCGTTCGATGGCTTCGAGCCGCTGCTCAAGCTTGGCCGGCCGGTAGTATGGGTGGACATCGTCCTTCCTCCGTGAGATTGGGCGCCCCTGGTGGGAAAATCGAGGGGCGCGTAACCTAAAATTTCCGTGGCGCGCTGATTTACCCGCGCCAGCGCCGGCGCCTAAGTCCACCGCAATGTACAGTTGCAGCCACCCGCGCCAGACCACTACTTACAGTCGATCTGGCGCAGGCGCTTGTCCGGGGCATCGGAGCCCTTTTAGTCCGGGGCATGGGAGCCGGTGCTTATGACGCACACCAGCCTGGCGGCAGGGCTCTTCGTCCGCGCCTTGCATGAGCGGGATCTGGCTTTGGCCGAGCGATGCGTCGTGCTGCATACTGTGCCCTGACCGCCGTGAGGTGAACTGAGCATCGAGGCTAAGGAGGAGGCGCTGCCTCACTGCTTCACTAATGCCCGAATTAGGCACGCCTCGTTGGTCAGGGGCAAAGTGGTGGAGGTGGCAACCACTTCGGAGTCCAACAGGACGGCATGTCCACGCGAGCCAAGCACTCTGCCACCCCACAAGGGGGCCCAAGGGTTTTCCGGGCCTAATGCTTTACGGTCGGAGCTATAGCCACGTCTCCCAGATCGTATTGCCCCACCCACCGGTATCCCCACACGATTGAAGCTGGCTCGGGCAGATCTTCCAACCTGACCTCCGGGACATTTTCGTTCTGACACGAAAGCAGAATGTCCTGGTGATCGGGAAGATCGTCAACCATGTGGGTGAGCCAAGGGCGGATGTGAAGGCTTCCGTCCCAGAGCGTGAAGGCAGCGAATGGCCAATTCTTGTAAATTACCATGTGGCTGGCCTCCACCACCTTGTAGTAGAAAAAGTCCTCTCCCGCAGAGAGGTAAACGCCTGCAGAAGGGACAGCCTCATCCTCTTCCTCGCGTCGAAGCAAGATCGGCTCCTTTGGGAAGTGCGGCTTCCCATCAATGGTAACCGGCTGAGGCAGCAGGCCGTGCTGAGCCATTCGCAGAACATCTTCTTCGCGCATGCCAAGCAATTCGGCGACTTCTGTTACCCTCAAATATTCGTCGGACATGTGGTTCCTTTCATTACGTTGGTCCGACCGGGATGTGGCCCCGTCGCGCTTCACGCGCTAGGTACGTTCTTCGCAATACTATAGGGGAAGGCAATTCCTTCCCTCGCGATCGGCTCCGGATCGAGTGCGACCCCGCCAGCGCCAAAACCAGTGCCAAGCCCAAGGCAAAACCCGGAGTGTTCAACCGGAGCTGCAGTTACTGCGGCTACCCACAACACGCGCGAGGCGCAAGCGCCCCCTCCAGGTCAGTCGAGCTTCAGCCTCTGCGAGCCGATGGCCGTGAGGCACTGGGCTAGCCAAACGGCGGTGAAGCTTCCTCGGGAGAGCTTGTTGGCGATATTCACCTCTTTCTCGTGAACGCCGATGTCTGCCAGCTTTTCAACCAGGTCGGCGTAGCTGAGCCCCCGCAGCTTCAGTTCGGCCTTCACGAGCCCGCTGAGCAGCCGCTGCCATTCGGTCTCGGTCACCGGGACATTCTCCACGGAAAAAATATTGCTCGACCTATTGCGCGGCGCAGCTTCATATTTATATATCTCAAACCTCCAGTTTTATACTCAAAACGATATATTGCAGATCACTCAAGCCTGACTAGGAACCCACGACATGACCATCGACCAGACAACCGCAAAAGTGCTGACCGACCTCCTGCGCGAACTCTCCTCAGAACTGGACCTCCATTATGACGACGACAATTTCCACGCCCTTGAGCCGACGATCGAAACGTTGCGGCAGGCCGCTACCCTGATGATGGACGCCGGCCACGAGGCGCCCGAAGTCTACCACCATGTCATGGGCCGCTTCGAGCGGATGACTCGCTCCTAACATAGCGATGAAACGGCCGTATTTCACGGCACCCAGCCCCGCTCCTCCACAGGACTTTAAAAATGCTTGAACCCTTCGACCCCTCAATCTCTAGCTCCGGCTATCTGGCGCTTGCGCGAAAGCGTCATCAGACCGGGACATCCAGGCTGAGCGAGGATCTGGCCTGGATGCTGGACGACGAGGCCTACAACTGCGGCCTTAACAAGGAGCACGTCGACATGCTGACAGACCCGGCCAACTGGAGCGCCACCTTGCGCGATGAGAACCGGAAACCCCGGGTGTTCCTCGACGCCCGCATTAACCAGAGGGGCTATGCGGAGATTAACTGGGCGCGCGGTGATTTGGAGATCCTGTATGACGAGGACTTTCTGGCGAATTACGCGGCCACAGCCCGCTCCCCCAACGCGGTTTCGGGGCGAGGACTAGGGGAGCTGATGTGGTGGAGGCGGTATGAACTGCTTGTCAGCAATGTCACGATCAACAGATCTCCCACGGCCCAAGCTCTGTTGTATGCCCATGGCGCCCGTCTCAACGAACTCACTTCCTTCCTCGCCTCGCGGGTAAACCTGGTCGGAGCAATGGCGCTGACCTTCACCTATCGGGCTGGCGCGATAGTCACTGCGGACTTTGTACCGACCATCTCATTTGACCAACTGCATGACTTCGTCCAGGAGCGAGGCCAGCGGAAAGTGGTTAGGATGCGGGAGGCCGTCGAACGTATCGTGCCGAAAGAATGATCCTGGATCATCGTCCGGCGTTCCGCCTCACGTGGGTCACGCCCCCTCCTCAAGAAATCGATGATCGTTCCATTATGCTTCTCAGCGCCAACATTCACCGACCGATCTCGCCACCATTGCCGATCGCCAGCGGCTCCCTGCCGACGCCTACAAGGGCTCAGCGGGCGCCGTCTGCTCGAAAGGAATTCATGGCACGCTCCAGCGCAGCCCGATGGATTTTCCGGCGGCATTTCTGTCCTGCAACCTGCATGTTGGCCCGAGCATTTTGGAACAAGCTCAGCGCCCGGATCTTTCGATGGCTCGCGCGCCTGGGGGCAGCGTCGGAAGGAGTATACCTTTTTTCGAGAGAAAGGACTGGGTAGCGGCGGGAATAGTGCCGACCAAGGCACGAGTAAAAATTTGGATTTTTGACTAATAGCACTCGCGCTCGTAGTGCATCGGGCCGAAAAAGGGCTCTTGCCCTATAGTATCGTACAGATTGCCCATCGGCACCCCGCGCCCGCCCCCTTAGATGCGGCCTACAAACGCGTTTAGGCACCAGGCGATCTGCATGACGTATGACACGATTTCTTACCCGCCCCGGGGGCTCTCGAGACATGAAGCTGCACGATATGTTGGTGTCGGATCAACACTCTTCGACGAGATGGTCGCTGATGGACGAATGCCTACGCCAAAGCACGTTAACAGCCGCACGATCTGGGACCGCGTTGCGCTTGACATCGCATTCACGTCCTTGCCCGACAAGAAGAGTGATCTACGGGCCCTTCTTGAACGGAGCAGCCGCGCGGCAAGGAAGACCTGAGGGCATAGAGCATCGGCTGCCGGCGCATAGTCAGAGACAAGGCCCTCGATCGACCGGAACGTCCGGTCGAAACACCGCGGCAACTGGAAGGATAATTGATGGCTAGGCCGTTCAAGAACGACCGATACCCCGGCGTTTCGTCGCGGGTCAAAAATGGAAAGGTCGTCTACCGCTACCGCGCCAAGAGCATGCCCGAGATTCGTCTTCCCGGGAAGCCCGGAGATCCGGAGTTCGAAGCCGAATACCAAAAGGCGGTCCAGGGCCTGGGTAGAAAAGCTGCGATCATCGACTTGCCAGGTCGAGCGCTGCCGAAGACCTTTGGTCATGCCGCAAGACGGCTTGAGGGCACGATGGAATGGCTGGACTTTGACAGTGCGACCCAGCAGAAGAACGCACGACTGATCGAACGCTTTCTGAACCTGAAGGTCGAGCCCGAATACCCTCTGACCTGGCGCGACACTCCGGTGGAGCATCTCGACGCAGATCGGCTCCGCGCTGTCATCGAAGCCATTTTCGCGACCAATCGCACCGTTGCAAAGCACATGTTGGTGGCGATCAAGAAGCTGCTGTGGGTCGCGACGGAAGTTGAAAAATGGATCAAGGCGCAGGATGACCCGTCGCTGTCGATCCGAGTGCGCGTGCCCAAGTCCACGAGGAACCCAGCCTGGCCAGTCGCCGTCCGGGAGAAATTTGAGGCGCGACATCCGATCGGCACCCCTGCGCGCACATGCTACGCGTTGGGCTTTTGGCTCGGAAACCGGCGCGGCGACATCGCAGCGCTGGAGTGGAACGATCTTATGACCGAAGAGATCGAGCTGTTCGATGGCTCATTGGAATTGATCGAAGCCTTCGACTTCCGCCAGAAAAAGAACCGCAATCGACACGGCGGTCGAGAAATGTTCATTCCGGTCGTCGACAAGCTGGCAGAGGCGCTGGAGCCGCTCGACCGTTCCCAAGGCGGTACCGTCTTGAAGAATGCCTACAAAACGTCGTTCTCGGAAAAGAGCCTGACCGGGATGATGCAGCACTGGACCCGGCAGGCAGGAATTCCAGACGGCTACACCCTCCATGGCTTGCGCCGCACCTTCGGAACCTACCTCGCCGAATGCAACATCCAGGCGCGCGCCATTATGGAGGCTATGGGCCATTCCTCAATGACGGTGACTGATGACTATGTCCGCGAGGCTAACAAGAAGCGGATCGCGGTGGATATCGCTCGTGCCGTCAACGAACGGGAGGCTAAACGCGATGCGATGAAGCGCCGCACAGCCATTCAGGTCGTCAGGCAGCCATTAGACGGCTCACGCTGAGCGTTTGGGCTTAGCCAGCCAGCTGCATGGCTTTGGGCGCGACGCGAGGTCACGCTGACGTCCGTCTTCACATTAAATTAGGCGCAAGTTAGCGCGGCTATCGTCCCGATCTGGTCGGACTACTGGCCCGGCCAGTCCCCAAATCAGCCCTTCAAGCTCATCTGGTGGGAGATGCAGAAGGGCCGCAATTTCGTGCTTTGTAACTTTCTCGCTCCACAGGTGAGCGAGAATTTTCCTCCAAACCGCTGATGTCTCGCGCTCGATACCGTTTGGCTCGCCACTTCGATAGCCCCGGCGGCCTAGCTCAATGCAGGCAGATTTGTATTGCCACTCGCTAAGCAAATCTAACGAACGAAGCCTGTAGGCCATCGCCATCGCCGAGACCCGCCAGCGGGCCTTTGCGCGAATAATAAGATCGACGGTGATGAACCGTGGCATACGTGAACGCACATCGTTTTCCGGCATCAAAAATGCCGAAGCGAATTGGTTCGCCTCGCGTTCGGCGGTTCTTGATAGCTGAGAGCCGGCGTGGCGGTGCATCACCAAGTGGCATAGCTCATGGGCAGCATCAAAGATGCTGTGTTCCGCAGTTTTGTAGTTGTTCAAAAAAACAAATGGACGTTCGTCGCGCCAGAATGAGAAGGCGTCCACCGAACTAGTCGCTTCCGAAAGGGAGAACACTCTAACCCCTTGGACTTCCAAAAGACCAAGCATGTTGCCAACAGGCTTTTCTCCTAGGCTCCAATAGGCGCGCAGAGTGCGTGCAGCTGCTTCTGGGTCTGTTTCGTAGCTGAGGTCCACCACGTTGGCGTCAGGCAGGCTAAACTGCCCCTCAAGCCAATCGCTCAATTGTAAGCCAAGGCGGCCGGCATTGATGGCGGCATCGCGTTCCTTTGAGCTCATTTTCGAGAGGCTTCGAAAACTGACAGCCGTAGTATCGAGTTCGTCAGGGTCATCAAGATAGAAGAAGGCCGTCGGATAGGCGAGCGCTTCCGCAAACCTATCCACTGTAGCCTCGTCGGGCTCATTCTCTCCATTCTCGACGCGCGACACAGTGATCGGCGACAAGCCGGCCGCCTCAGCGAGTCCCTTGCCGGTCACCCGCCGCCGTTTCCGGGCGAGGATGAGTCTTTTCGGATTGAATGCCATGACACTTTATTTCTTACGAGCAACCTGCGGATCAAAATCGGCGGCGTCATCGTCGTCAAGCGACAACTTCGGCTCTTTGTGGAGGTCGCTGCCGTCAGAGAGGTAAAGGCGCTCCACAAAGTGTTGGAAAGTGCCGTTCTTAAGGAGCGGGCAGCTGAGTTCCACTACCCCGTTAGGGGCCACCATCAAGTAGTAGACGGTCCAGCCGGCCTCGGCGACGGCGGGGGCATAGTGCGGGAGACCGCCGAACAGATCGTTGCCGACGCACAGACGCTCGGCGCCGGCACCTTTGGTAGAACGCGGCTTGGGCGGGTGGTCGTCGTTGCAAGCAATGTCCACATTGGCGAAGACTATTTTGATGCGCTTGGCCTCGTTCTTAATGGTCTCGACGCCGTTGGTGCGATCAAGCACCCAGACCTTGCCGACAAACTCATTCCTGAGAGCGAAAGTGCCGAAGTGATAGGACAGAGTGCCGGCCGTGTTCGCGGGATGGTAAGGCGTGGTATCGGCTGCCGCGCCGACTGCCGTAGCGCGTATGTTCAAGAGCTTGGCCTTATCAAGCTGAAGCTCTTCAAGGCGGGGCAGAACTTGCCAGTCCTCCCTAAGGATACGGGTCGGAACCATTTTGGGCATTTCAGGCACAACGGTTCTCCGTGTTAACGAATCTTCCCCTACGGTATGGTAAAAATTCTTAACACGCAAGCGCTATGCAACTTTTCCCCAAAGCTTGGCGCCGCCTTCTCAGCGCGCCGGTGACATATTGGCGGCGCGCTTCCTGCCGCCCTTCGGACCAAATTCTCTGGCGGCGGCGTTCTTACCGTTGTCGGCTTCGTCGCCGGTGTCGCAATGCGCATGACGCGGACGGTGTTCCGATCACGTCGGTCGGATACGTCTGGCATTTGGGTCCGGTCGGCAGCTTGCAGGCTGGTCGGTACCCGGCTTCTCATCCGCGCCACATGGTCAGGTGCCAATGCGAGGGTATTCGTTCTGATCGCTGGCATCGCCCTCTCGTACAGTTTTGCAGGAACAAAGCGAGTTTGCCCCGTTGTGCGGGCCCATAATGGGCCCACAACGTTATGGGCCAACGGCAATTTTCAAGAAAGAAATCAATAGTTATGGTGGGCCCGGAGGGACTCGAACCCCCAACCAAGCGGTTATGAGCCGCCGGCTCTAACCATTGAGCTACAGGCCCCACGCGGGCTGGATTAATGTTTTTCCTTCGACGGCACAAGGCTTTCCCTGCGGGCTTTCACAGATCGCCCAAATCAGCCCATATTCGCGCCCTAGTTGAGCATCCGCGACAGGATCGCGGACCAGGGAGATTTTCATGACCAGACACCTTTTGCCTCTCGCGCTCGCCGCTGCAATCGCTTTTCCGGCGATGGCTGGAGCCGCCGATTTGCCGACGCCGCCCCGCATCATCGTGTCCGGCGAAGGCGAGGCAACCGTCGCTCCCGATCTGGCGGTGCTGACGCTCAGCGTGATGCGCGAAGCCAAGACCGCGCGTGCGGCGCTCGATGCCAACAACGACGCCATGGCTGCGGTGATCGCGGCGATGAAGGCGGCCGATATCAAGGATCGCGACCTGCAGACCGCCGGCATCCAGATCAATCCGCGCTACAACTACACCAACAAGCCGGACGGCAGCCAGGAGGCCGAGCTCGTCGCCTACCAGGTGACCAACACGCTTTCGGTGCGCGTGCGCGACGTCGACAAGACGGGCGAGATCCTCGACAAGGCGGTTTCGCTCGGCGTCAACCAGGGCGGCGGCATCGCCTTCACCAACGACAATCCGTCGGCCACCGTGAGCGAGGCCCGCAAGAAAGCGGTCGCCGACGCCATCGCCAAGGCCAAGACGCTTGCCGTGGCCGCCGGCGTCAGCCTCGGCCGGGTGCTCGAAATCACCGATCAGAACATCAGGCCGATGCCGATGCCGATCAACGCCAAGGCTTTCGATGCCGCGGCAGGCGCGGCTCCGGTGCAGGCCGGCGAGAATTCCTACAACGTCCAGGTCACCGTCACCTTTGAACTGAAGTAACGGCGACGGAAGCAACGGTCTCCATCGCCGGCGCTGACCACGACGGATGATCCACAGCCGATGCGAAAAAACCCCGCGGGATCGCTCCCGCGGGGTTTGTCGAGCCACACCCGTCCGATGGGAAAGGGGCTCTGCTACCAGAGGCTTCAGCGATCGATGACGGGGCAACCGCGCTCATTGGCGAACACGATGACAACGCGGTCGCCGTACTGACGGCCCATGACCTTGACCGTGCGGCGGTTGACGTCGACGATGCGGGCACGGCGCAGTCCCATGCGGTCGGCCTTGTCGAGGGCACGTTCGGGCGAACAGCCGCGGCGCCAATCGTCGCGGCGCTCGTCGCGACGGTAGCGATACCCATCATCACCGGCATAGACGCCGAAGCGCGGATCCTGGTTGTTGCCGAAGCCCAGATAGAGGCTGCCGGCATGGGCGGGGATGGCGGTCAGCGTGCCGAGCCCGACCAGCGCCGAAAGGGCCGCCGTCTTGATCGTGGTGTACATGGTTCTCTCTCCTTGTTGCGGGCTAACGCCCGTCCTCGTGAAACCGATGGTGGGAGAATGCACTCGCCTGTCTGAACTATTTACGAACCCGCCGTTCATCTGCGGTTCATGTGGCGGGAAAGGAAACCTCCGCCGGTTTTCGAACAATGCGTCTCAAACGGCCTGCCCTGCGCGCCTTGCCGACACCAGCCTCAGGGCTCGTCGTCGAGCATATAGTCAAAATAATCCTCCGGCTCGGCGAGGTCGGTTTCGCTCGCCTTGACCCGTCCGCGCATCGAGATGCCGGCCTCATGCACGGTCTCGGCACTGCCCGACACCAGCCGGTGCCACCAGTAGAGATCGCGGCCCTCGGCAACCAGCCTGTAGGCGCATGTGCTGGGCAGCCAGCTGATGGTACCCACGTTCTGCGGCGTCAGGCCGACGCAATCGGGAACGCGCGCCAGCCGGTTGGCGTAGTCGGCGCAGCGGCAAGTCTGCGCATCGAACAGCCGGCAGCCGACGCTGGTCCAGTAGATTTCGCCCGTATCCTCGTCCTCGAGCTTCGACAGGCAGCATTTGCCGCAACCGTCGCAGAGCGATTCCCACTCGGCCGGGCTCATCGCCTCCAGCGTCTTTGTTTTCCAGAACGGTGTTTCCATCCCGGGGATGTGGCCCCAGCAATCGCCAAGGTCAAGCATCGCAATGGCCGCAATGGGCTACCCCCAGCCGAATGACACGAAGTTGCCTTCAAAAGGCCGGCCAATCGCCCTGTACGGCCCCTACCCATGGGCAGCTGGAACCAATTTCGTTAAAATCGGTTTTCGACAAGGATGGGACCCCACAAGGAGAATTTTCAATGAAACGCCAACCACGGATTCTGGCAGGCACCGCACTTGGCCTGTTGATGGCATCCGCGCCGTTAGGCGCATCCCCGCTTCAGGGAAGCGCCGCGTTCGGCTCCCTGCAACGCGGTCCCGTGCAAATCATCCTCGCTCAGGCGGCTTGCGCCGAGGGCGAATCAGCCGAAGCCTGCGCGCAGAAGCAGCAAGGCGAGCAGAAGCCCGAGCGCAAGAAGCGCGAGCAGCAACAGACCCAGCAGGCTCCCGCCGCTGAGACCGCTCCCGCAACCGAGGAGCAGCAGCCACGCAGGAAGAAGCGGGACCAGCAGCAACAGACCGAGCAGGCGCCCGCCGGCGAGGCCGCTCCCGCCACCGACGAGCAGCAGCCGCGCAGGAAGAAGCGCGACCAGCAGCAGCAACAGACCGAGCAGGCGCCCGCCGCTGAAACCGCTCCCGCAACCGAGGAGC
>NZ_VFVC01000025.1:0-77797 GCF_006441575.1 Mesorhizobium sp. B2-4-12 | reverse complement strand
GCCAATGCCGAAGGCAAGGGCCTGATCTGTCCGTTCGCCTGCGGACCGGAGGCCGCCTGGGCCGGCAGCGATTTCGATATATTGGCGCCGCGCAGCCTGATCGCGATCGCCAACCATTTCCGCGGCACGCAGGTGCTGTCGCGGCCCGAAGCCGGCATCCACGCCTCGGCGCGCGACCTGCCCGACCTCGCCGACATCAAGGGCCAGGAGACGGCCAAGCGCGCGCTCGAAGTGGCGGCAGCCGGCGGCCACAATCTCTTGATGGTCGGCCCGCCGGGCTCGGGCAAATCGATGCTGGCGCAGCGGCTGCCGTCGATTCTGCCGCCGCTGGCACCGAAGGAACTTTTGGAAGTCTCGATGATCGCCTCGGTGGCGGGCGAACTCGGCGAAGGCAAGCTGACCGACCGGCGGCCGTTCCGCGCCCCGCATCATTCAGCCTCGATGGCGGCGATGGTCGGCGGCGGGTTGCGGGCGCGGCCCGGCGAAGTGTCGCTCGCGCATCACGGCGTGCTGTTCCTCGACGAATTTCCCGAATTCACGCCGCAGACGCTCGACGCGCTGCGCCAGCCGCTGGAGACCGGCGACTGCATGATCGCGCGCGCCAACCATCGCGTCACCTATCCGGCGCGCATCCAGCTGGTGGCGGCGATGAACCCGTGCCGCTGCGGCATGGCCGGCGAACCCGGCTATCGCTGCCTGCGCGGCGAACGCTGCCGCACCGACTACCAGGCGCGCATTTCCGGTCCGCTGCTCGACCGCATCGATCTCAGGATCGAAGTGCCGGCCGTTTCGGCCAGCGACCTGATCCGGCCGGACCGCGCGGAGAAGAGTGCCGATGTGGCGCTGCGCGTGGCGCGTGCCCGCACCCTTCAGCGCGAACGCTTCGAGCGGCTCGGCGCCGCCCGCGCCACCACCAACGCCCATTGCGCGCCGGCGGTCATCGAGGAGATCGCCATGCCGGATACCGCGGGCCTGTCGCTGCTCAAGGATGCCAGCGAAAAACTCGCCTTTTCCGCGCGGGCCTATCACCGCGTGCTGAAAGTGGCGCGGACATTGGCCGATCTCGACGCCAGCGAAACCGTCGGCCGCATCCATCTGGCCGAGGCGATTTCCTATCGCATGAGTTCGGAGCGGATGGCGCAGGCGGCGTAGCAAGCGGCCGTTGCAACACAGATCCGTCCACATTGAAGGAATTGAAGGGCGGATTTGCCTTCCGGGCTTCAACCGTTGAGAAGTCCCGCTGGCGACGTGGGAGAAGCCGTTTCAGAAGATACCAGGGGTAGTTGCGAACGCCGGCCCATATAGCGGCCCCCACCAGCGCTGTGAGGACGGCGTATCCTGCCAGAGTCCGAATAGAAGGCCGGCTCAACGTTACGAACAAAATCCAAGAAGCAGAGGGGCGGGAAGGAGGTCGGCGGCGAAGTCGGTCACGATCTTGACAGATTGAGCCAGCAACCGTCCCGATTCTGTATCTTGTTTCTGCAATTCGTGACGATCTGCCCACTCTATGAAGCCGTTGAATTGTGCCGCTCTCGAGCGCCTTTGAGACCCTATACGCGATATCGTCGGCGATTATAGGATCGTCGGAAAAATGATTCGATATATTCCGTTTGGAACCTATGTCCATCCACGCGCGCGTGTCGGAAGACAACGCTTCCCTGGCATTGGCAGCCTATTGTGTGGTCCCCCGCGCCAAAGTGTCTGTGCGGTCTCGGACCCCTGTTCACTCCCATCTGTCGCGAAACGGTTTCTGTCGCTCGGATGGGTACGATTTCCTTTGGGCCGTGGTGGTGTCGATCTCGACGATGACCCGAGCGGTAATCTTGACTGTCACCTTACCTGTCTCATCATCAACGCGCGTCACGTACCCCGTTATCGCCACCTTTTCGCCGGGCTTCGCTTTCCTCGGAGGCTCAATGGCAATTGGGAGGGTGGAGCTTGGAATGCTCACACATGCTCGGCCACTCCGACGCACCATCAAGATAGTCGCCGTCAGCGTCACCTCATCGCCGATGTCTATGCTCCGCCCCATACCTGGATTCCGGCACCGATGATGGGCTCATCAAGACATTGCTAATATAGCGGTGGCGCAGTGACGCAAAGATGACAGTTGTCGCCCACCTCGCAAGGCAGAAGTTGCGGGCTCGAATCCAGTCGGGTGGTCATTCCAGGTCAACCACTGAACCCTGTTCCGCGTCAGGCGAGCGGGCGTCGAGAAACTCCGGACTGGAATTGATCCTCATGTTGAGGCCGGGGCGGATCCGCGGAACAAGTCCATTCCGATAGCGGACGCTTATATCCATCTGCTTATATGCGTACCCGCCTCCAGGAACTCACGGACAATTTCGCGTTCCATGGCAGCAGTCCTTCGTCCTTCCGAGTTCCTCATGTAGGTGGAATGGAACTCGACATAAGCGGCATGGAGATCACGATGCAGCCCCGAACGGATCATGTCGTCCAGAATCTCATACTCCGCCCCTTCGACATCGAGTTTGAGAACGATCACTTCGTAAAGGCTGCGCTTGGCTTGGATCATCCGTGACAGCGAAAACGTTTCGACGAGCTCCGGCGCAAATCGCTGCGACTGGTACAAGCCTCCGTTGTGGCCGGGAATTATAGAGCAGCCTTCGTAGGTAGGGTCCGAGTGCTCTGGCGGGGGACCGAGCAGTTCGGCATAGCCATCTTTCACGCTCGCAGCCTTGGCCACGATCTCCATGGCGCCGTTTTCCGAGCGCAAACCCTGAAGATACTCCAGGCAATTCTTGTTTGGCTCGACAAGAACGTAATCAAAGTGGTCGGGCGTGTAGTACCGGGAAAAGAACCTATACCCCTGGCCGATGTTAGATCCGCAATCGATAAATAATCCGCGACTTCGCGTTGCCGCCTTGAGCTTGGACAATGCCTGCCTTGCATCGCTCGCGACGCGATGCCGGAGCCTTTGCGACCGAATCGGCTCACTTAGCGCTAGCGCCGACAACTGGAGGAACCGACCGAGCCTCCTGGTTCTCAGCACATCTGCTATCTGGTTGATCTTGCTGATCGCCTTACCGGAGCCGTATGCCGTGCGCTCCAATGGCGGACAGGGCAGCCCGAGGCGCATGCGTTGGGTGTGTGCGAAGGCAATCGCATCGCGCTCGCGCCTGAATTCATGGAACGTTTCCTGGCCGCCCTCGCATACGCGGGCAAACCAGCCCTCAAAGCCCTCCGACAGTTCCACGGAGGTTTTGGAGCAACCGGCATCATATTCGGGGGAAACAGGCATGGCGCTTCCTGCATAGCGGTCGAAACCCGACATTCCATTAGGGTACGCTGATACAATGAATGTGCTGTGACAGGCGCAACGGCCCGTCAACTTCACGACTGACGGTGAAATCCATGCGATCGGCGAGTGCGCCCTTCTCGGCGCCGAGCGCGTGGCCGGCAAACCGGGCCCGAGGGCAAATCCGAGGCGCAAAAACACCTGATCCTGCGCCGCTTTCCAGGGCGCGTGGTTGGAATGGGAGTCGGCGCACTTCACGCCTGACCCCACCCCCGGGCCTCCCCTCAAGGGGCGCCGGAGCTCCCGACCGCCCGATCCTTTCAGGCCCGCTCTTTCGCCTTCAGTTCCAGCCGGCGCGCGTGCAGAACCGGTTCGGTGTAGCCGTTGGGCTGGCTGGTGCCCTTGAACACGAGATCACAGGCTGCCTGGAAGGCGATGGAATCGTCGAAATCCGGCGCCATCGGCTGGTAGAATGGATCGCCGACATTCTGGCGGTCGACGATGGCCGCCATGCGCTGCAGGGAATCCATCACCTGGATTTGCGAGCACACTTTGTGGCGCAGCCAGTTGGCGATGTGCTGGGAAGAGATGCGCAGCGTGGCACGGTCCTCCATCAGGCCGACATCGTTGATGTCGGGCACCTTGGAGCAGCCGACGCCCTGGTCGATCCAGCGCACGACATAGCCCAGAATGCCTTGCGCGTTGTTGTCGAGCTCGCGCTGGATCTCCTCGGGCGTCCAGTTGGGCCGCACCGCCACCGGCACCGACAGGATGTCGTCGAGCTTGGCCTTCGGCCGGTTTTTCAGCGCCGCCTGCACGGCGTGCACATCGATCTTGTGGTAGTGCGTGGCATGCAGCGTGGCCGCCGTCGGCGACGGCACCCAGGCGGTGTTGGCGCCGGCCTTGGGATGCGCGATCTTCTCGACCAGCATCGCCGCCATCAGATCCGGCATCGCCCACATGCCCTTGCCGATCTGGGCGTGGCCGGCGAGCCCGCATTCCAAGCCCGTATCGACATTCCAGGCTTCGTAGGCGGAGATCCAGGCGGCCTGCTTCATGTCGCCCTTGCGGATCATCGGGCCGGCTTCCATCGAGGTGTGGATCTCGTCGCCGGTGCGGTCAAGGAAACCGGTGTTGATGAAGACGACACGGTCTTTTGCCGCCCGGATCGCCTCCTTGAGGTTGACGGTGGTGCGCCGCTCCTCGTCCATGATGCCCATCTTGATGGTGTTTTTGGCCATGCCGAGCAGGGCCTCAACCCGATCAAAAATCTCGACGGCGAAGGCGACTTCCTCCGGCCCGTGCATCTTCGGCTTCACCACATACATCGAGCCGGCGCGGGAATTGGCGCGGCGGCCCTTCGGCCCGACATCGTGCAGAGCGATCAGCGCCGTGACGGCCGCGTCCATGATGCCTTCCGGCACCTCATTGCCGTCGCGGTCCAGGATCGCCGGATTGGTCATCAGGTGGCCGACATTCCTGACCAGCATCAGCGAGCGGCCCGGCACGGTCAGCGTGCCGCCGGCAGGCGCGGTGTAGGCACGGTCGGGATTGAGTTTGCGGGTAAAGGTCTTGCCGCCCTTGGTGATCTCTTCGGCCAGGTCGCCCTTCATCAGACCGAGCCAGTTGCGGTAGACGACGACCTTGTCCTGCGCATCCACGGCCGCAACCGAATCCTCGCAGTCCTGGATGGTGGTCAGCGCCGATTCCAGGATGACGTCGGCGATGCCGGCCGGATCGGTGCGGCCAATCTGGTTGTCGCGGTCGATCACGATCTCGATATGCAGTCCATTTTTCACCAGCAGCAAGGCTTGCGGATTGGCGGCGTCGCCGCGATAGCCAACGAATTGTTTCGGGTCGGCGAGCGTGGTGGAGCCGGCGCCTTCGCCGAGCTTCAGCGCGCCGTTCGCCACCGACAATCCGTTGACGCCGGCCCATTTGCCTGAAGTCAGCGGCACGGACTGATCGAGGAAATCCTTGGCCCAGGCGATGACCCTGGCACCCCGCGCCGGGTTGAAGCCTTTGCCCTTCTGCGCGCCATCCGTTTCGGGGATGGCGTCGGTGCCGTAGAGCGCGTCATAGAGCGAGCCCCAGCGCGCATTGGCGGCGTTCAGCGCATAGCGCGCGTTCATCACCGGCACGACGAGCTGCGGCCCGGCGACGACCGCGATCTCAGGGTCGACATTCTCGGTCGACACGCTGAAGGCCGGCCCTTCGGGAACGAGATAGCCGATCTCCTTCAGGAAAGCCTTGTAGGTTTCCATGTCGATGGGCGCGCCATTGTCGCGATACCAGCCGTCAAGCTTCTCCTGCATGGCGTCGCGCTTGGCCAGCAGCGCGCGGTTCTTCGGCGCGAGGTCGTGGACGATGGCCGAGAAGCCGTTCCAGAATGTGTCCGCATTGATGCCGGTTCCCGGCTGTGCTTCGTTGGCGACAAAGTCGTGAAGCTCGCGGGCAATCCGCAATCCGGCGATTTCGACGCGATCAGTCATCAGGGCTTTCTCCAGGCGAAAGGCTTGGGCGGGCCTTTGGCATGTCAGGGCGCAAGGGTCAATTCGGCTAAGGGTGAAGGTGCCGCATTTTGCCGCCGCGGAACTGCGTATCTCCCCCCTTGAGGGCGAGATGGCCGGCAGGCCACAGGGGGTCGCCGCGCCTGGGGCGCCAACCTTCATCTGCCGCAGGACGTCGCGTCCGGTCGAACCGACCCCCTCTGGCCGCTTCGCGGCCATCTCCCCCCTCAAGGGGGGAGATTACCCTCTCGACCGTCGCACTATACCGCGATCCTTGGCCTGCCCGAGGCCACCGCCACCACATGCGCCTCGATGAACATGCGCTGGGCTTCGACGGTCGAGACGCGGAACTCGGTCGCGACGTCGATCTCGGCGCTGTCGGTGCCGGCTTCCCGGGCCCGCTGGGCGACTATCGCCCGCACATCGGCTTCGGCCGCCGCGATCGCCGCAGCCTCGTCGAGGAAGTCGCGCACGGTTTCTCCGGAGGCAAGGCGGAACAGTCCTTCCCTGGGCTGGCTGACCCGCGCCTCCGCCGAAACCCTGACCTGGCCGACAACGGCGCCGAGCGCGTTGGCGACATCGGTGTCCTCAGGCACCACGCAGTCATTACCGACCAGGGGCGCCAGGCCGGCATAGTGCAGCGGCGCGGAAGCGCCCAGCCCGATGACCGGGCGGTCGAGCGCGACGGTGAGGCGGGCGATGCCGGGGTGCGCGTCGACGGCGCGCTGGACCAGCGCATGCGCGACGGTCGCGGCGCCGTCGAGCCCGTCCTCGGCAAAGGCGGTTTCGAGGATGTATTCGGCCGACCAGCGCGTCAGCGTCACCAGCACCCGCTCCGAAATGGCTTCCGGCGAGGTTGCGATGGGCTGGCCACGGCCGTCACGCCTGCGGGCGAACAGCTCGGCGCCGAGGCGGGCGGTGGCGGCATCCCAGTTCGCCTGCTTGCCAAGTACATGTGCCGCGTCCGACGGGGTGAAGCCGCAAATGTGCACCAGCCCGCGCGACACCAGCCGGTTCAAGGTGGCGTTCTGGGCATTCGACGTCAGCAGCCGGTCGAGGGCAAGCGGGGTCGCGCCGATCGCCTCGTAGAGCCGTGCTTCCGGGGCGGTCAGGCCCGCGGCAAGCCTGTCCGGCACGCCGGTGCGGACAGCGAAGCGGCCATCCATGCGACCGGTGTTGGGCGCGCGCAGCTGGCGTTCGAGCTCCGATTTGACCGCTTCACCATGCGCCATGCCGGCAAGCGCCAGCGGCACCAGACGTCGCGGCCCGAGCAGGACCCTCGGGTTGAGCGCGCCGTCCTCCAGCGTCACTTCGGAATCGCCGCCGAGCCCGAAGGTGCGCATGGCGACGGCTTCGACCATGGTGCGGAAGCCGCCAACCGTGGCGCCTTCCGGATCAAGCCTGGGCCGGCCTTCGTCGAGTACGGCCACGTCGGTGGTGGTGCCGCCAATGTCGGACACCATGGCATTGTCGAGCCCGGTCATGTGGCGGGCGCCGACCAGGCTGGCCGCGGGGCCGGAGAGTATGGTCTCGATCGGCCGCTGGCGGGCAAACGCCGCCGAGACCAGCGCGCCATCGCCGCGCACCACCATCAAAGGGGCGGCGATGCCGCGTTGATCGAGAAAGCCCTCGGTCGCCGCCACCAGCCGGTCGATCATCGAGATTAGCCTGGCGTTGAGCAGCGTCGTCAGCGCCCGGCGCGGGCCGCCGAGCTTGGCCGACAATTCATGGCTTGATGTGACCGGCAGACCGGTCTTCTCGCGGATCAGCTCGCGGGCGGCGACCTCGTGCGCTGGATTGCGGGTGGCGAAATAGGCGCAGATCGCAAAGCCGGACACGGAGGCCCCCAGTTCCGGCAAGGCGGCCTCAAGCTCGGACAGGTCGAGCCTAGCGGCATTGCCATGCACATCGTGGCCGCCTGGACAAAACACCACCGGATCGGTGCCGAGCGCCGTCTTCAGCCCATCGCGGGCGAGGTCGGCCTCGGAAAAGCCGATCATGACCAGCGCGACGCGGCCGCCCTGGCCCTCGACCAGCGCATTGGTGGCGAGCGTCGTCGACATCGAGACCAGCTTGATGGCGGTCGGATCGGTGCCGGCCTTCTGCAGCACCGCGTCGACGGCGCCGGAAATGCCGACGGCCAGATCATGCCGCGTGGTCAGCGCCTTGGCCTTGGCCAGCACCTTGCCCTTGTTGGGTCCGTGTTGCGGGCCTTCGGTTTCAGACCACAGCACGGCATCGGTATAGGTGCCGCCGGTATCGATCCCGAGGAAGAGAGGTTTTGGTTTGGATTTTGCGGTCATTTCTGGTGGCGGTCCGGACACGAGGAATTCTGCTGCGAAGCCCTTAGCCGATACGGGCCGGAGGATAAAGGCGGGAGCGATGGGCCAGTCGGTGGACAGCGTATTCTCCCCCCTCGAGGGGGAGATGGCCGGCAGGCCAGAGGGGGTCGGTCCGACCGGACGGGACGCCCTCTTTGCGGCGAAACAACAGGTTAGCGCTTCACGCGCGGCGACCCCCTCTGTCGCCTTCGGCGACATCTCCCCCTCAAGGGGGGAGAGCGCCTGCTTCAGCCGATAAATCCCACCTTCTTGTGACTGCCATCGCAAAACGGCTTGTTGGCGGAATGGCCGCAGCGGCACAGGAACGCGACCGTGGTGCGGTCGATTGTATGGCCGGTGCCGGTGACGATTTCGAGATTGCCCGCGATCTTGAGCGGACCGTTTGTCGTCGGCGTCACATTGAGCGGGCCATCCCGCGCTTCGAGGGCCGGCGTGTCCTTCAGCGTCGGCTCGCCGGTGGCCGTGAAACCTGCCTTGGTGTGACTGCCGTCGCAGAATGGCTTGTTTTCCGACGCTCCGCAGCGGCAGAGCGTAGCGCGGAAGAACGTCTCGCCGTCGAGCACGATCTGGGCGTGAACGGCAAGTGGGCCGTTTTCCCGGACGCGCACCGTGTTGACCACGGGCGGCTGCTCCTGCGGTCCGCCATCCTTCCTGATGTAAGTGATGGCGCCCGAGGGGCAGCTCTCGGCGATGGCGACGATCTTCTCGACGCTGGCGGCCTCGGGATGGATCCATTGCCCCGGCGCATTGGGCACGAAGACATGCGGATCGCCGAGCACGCAATTGCGCGAATGGATGCAGCGCTTGCCGGAAAACCCGACATCGATCTCGTCGCTTTCGACCATGTCGGCCATCGCTGGGCTCCCTTGCCTGGAGCGCGCCGCGTCCGAACGACAGACGCGGCGCGCTTTGGGTGTTTGGGCAAGCTATGGCTCGAACGGGAAAACCGTCAAGCTGGCAAACCGGTCAGGGGACCAGGTTGATCTCCTCGGCTTCGCCGCCGCTGCAGGTGTAGCAGCAATCCTCGCATTTCTCCTTGTTGCCGGGGCCGACGCCCCAATAGGTACCTTCGTCGCCATCGACCCAGGCGCCGTAACAGATCGATTCACCCTCGTTGCAGGAGATCGGCAGCGACTTGGTCTCGCCGTCGTCGAGATAGAAATCCTTGCCGTTGCCCGGCCAGACATAGTCGCGGTCCTGGCTGTAGAGCTCGACGCGCATGGCGTTGGGATGGCTGTTCTTGATGGCGAAGGTGACATCGCCGGCATGGGCCGACGGCGCGATCAGCATGGCAAGTGAAAGCGCGGCCAAGGTGCGGCGCGCGTAGGCGTAGAACATGGTAACCCCCTGGATAAGCGGCCCACCCGGCCGCGACGCGACCATGGCACGCTGTGTTGAGTCGCGAAAGTGGGGCTGGTGCCTCGACCCCCGACTTAATTTGGGTCCGACGGGTCCTTGCCTGCTCCCTATGGCACCAGGTCGATGGTTTCGGTCGAATGTTCGACGCAGATGAAACAGCAGGTATCGCAAGGCTGGTCGTTATTCGGCCCGACGCCGGCGGAGATGCTGTCGTCGCCGTCGACCCAGGCGCCATAGCAGATGCGCTCGCCCTGATTGCAGGAGATGGG
This sequence comes from Mesorhizobium sp. B2-4-12, assembly GCF_006441575.1. Classification (NCBI taxonomy): domain Bacteria; kingdom Pseudomonadati; phylum Pseudomonadota; class Alphaproteobacteria; order Hyphomicrobiales; family Phyllobacteriaceae; genus Mesorhizobium; species Mesorhizobium sp. B2-4-12. Next base: position 68,058 of record NZ_VFVC01000025.1, on the reverse strand, counting down.
CACCGATTTCCGGGAGCCCGGATCGATCAGGAACACCTGGTCGTTGCCCGGCCAGACCGTCTCGCGGTCGCGGCTGAACAGCTCGACCGCGACCGCCTGCTTGCGCAGGTTCTTGACGAAGAAGGCCATTTCGGCGGCCTCGGCCGAGGTGGCACAGACCAGGGCCGCGAGCACGGCCATACGAAAGAGCATCACGGTCGGATCTCCCGAATCACGGCCACAGAATCGCATGGCCGCCCATGCCTGTCGCTCGCGTTTTGGAGCTAATCCCCGGATGACCCTTCCGCCGCGATCCCGCGTCCCAACCGCACCGTTTCGCGCACCAGAAGATCGAGATCGTCACGCCGGGTGCGGTGGTTGGCGATGGCGACGCGCAGCCAGTGCTCGCCATGCACGGTGGTGTCGGAGAGTGCCGCAATGCCCTGTTCCTGCAGCCGCAGCATGATCTCGGTGTTGAGCGCCTTCAGCGGCTCGCCGGCAATCCCGGGCTGATAGCGGAAGCAGACGATGTTGATGGTTGGCGGCATGGCCAGTTCCAGCAGCGGCTCGGCCTCGATCAGCCCGGCGAGATAGAAGGCCTGCGCGATGTTCCGGTCGATCAGGCGGCCGAACTTGTCGACGCCATGCTCTCTCAACGCCATCCACACTTTCAGCGCACGAAAGCCGCGCGTCGTCTGCAGGCCGTAATCGTGCAGCCATTCGCCGGAGGCTAGGCCGCGCGGCGTCGATTCCAGATATTCGGGCGTCACCGCGAATGTCTTGCGATGCGCGGCGGCATCCCTGACCAGCGCGCAGCCGACCTCGAACGGGGCGTGCAGCCATTTGTGCGGATCGAGCGCGACCGAATCGGCCCATTCGATGCCCGCGACCAGATGCGCGTTTTGCGGAGCAATGGCAATCAGCGCGCCGATGCAGCCGTCGACATGGAACCAGAGGCCTTCCTCATGCGCCAGCTTGGCAAGCGTGCGCAGGTCGTCGATCGCCCCGGTGTTCACCGTGCCGGCATTGCCAATGAAGCAGGCCGGTTCGAAACCCGCCGCGCGGTCCTCGGCGATCGCCGCGCGCAAGGCATCGATGTCGATGCGCAAGCTCGCGTCAGTCGGAACTCGGCGCAATGCCCGATTGCCAAGGCCGAGTGCTTCCATCGCCTTGCGGTGGCAGGAATGGATCTGGTCCGAGCCATAGAAGCGCAGGGGCTTCTCGATTGCCGCGACGCCCTGCTCGCGCACATCGATGCCGGCCTTGGTGTTGCGCGCCACGGTCAGCCCAATGATGTTGGCCATCGAGCCGCCGCTGACCAGCGTGCCGGAAGCGGACGCGGGAAAGCCCAGCATTTCCTTGCACCAGTTGACCACCTGGCTGTCCATCAGCGCGGCGGCATGGTTGCCGCCGCCAAGGTTGGAGCCCTGGATTGCCGCGAGGAAGTCGCCGAGCGCGCCGGTGAAGTTGCTCGACCCCATATACCAGGACCAGAAGCGCGGGTGGATGTTGCCCATCGGGTAGGACATCACGGTGCGGGAGACCTCGTCATAGACAGCGGCCAGCGGCGCCGGCGATCGCGGCAGGCTTGCCGCGAAGACCTCTCGCACATCCGCCGGCATCTCCCGCCAGATCGGGCGATCGCGCACGCCGCGCAGATAATCGACAGCATCGTCGATGATCCGGTGAGACAGAGCCTGCGCCTCGGTCCAGTCGGAGGGATCGAGCGTTTCCTCGTCCAGTATTTCGAGCGATTGCCGCGCGACATCCATGACCGGCCTCCTGTCACGCCGCCGGGAACTGGCAGCCGGGCGTCGAGCGCGACAGCGCCGTCTCCTCGGCGTCCATTTCCGCCTCGATGCCGTCGAAGAGCGGCGTCGACATGTAGCGTTCGCCGGTATCGGGCAACATGCACAGGATCACCGATCCGGCCGGCGCCTTCTCCGCAACCTGCCGCGCCACGGCGAAGGTGGCGCCGCCGGAAATGCCAGTGAAGATGCCTTCCTTCCGCGCCAATGCCTTGGCCCATTTGATGCCTTCGGGTCCGGCAACCGGCATCACCTCGTCATAGAGGCTGGCGTCGATCGCTTCCTGCAGGAGGTTGGGGATGAAATCCGGCGTCCAGCCCTGGATCGGATGCGGCTCGAAAGCCGGATGACTGGCGGCGGGAGCGCCATCGGCGCCGCGCTGCTGCGCCTTGCCGCTGCCGATCAGCTGCGCATTGGCCGGTTCGGCGAGTACGATGCGGATGTCGGGCCGCTCGCGGCGCAGCACGCGCGCCACACCGACGACGGTGCCGCCGGTGCCATAGCCAGTGACGAAGCAGTCGAGCCGCGAGTCGGCGAAATCATTGATGATCTCGCGCGCCGTCGTCGCTTCGTGGATGGCGGCATTGGCGGCGGTTTCAAACTGGCGGGCGAGGAACCAGCCATTGGCCTCGGCCAACTCGACCGCTTTCTTGTACATGCCGAAACCCTTTTCGGCGCGTGGCGTCAGCACCACCTTGGCACCCAGCATGCGCATCAGCTTGCGGCGTTCGACCGAAAAGCTGTCGGCCATGGTGACGACCAGCGGATAACCCTTCTGTGCGCACACCATGGCAAGCCCGATGCCGGTGTTGCCGCTGGTTGCCTCGACGACCGTCTGGCCCGGCTTCAGCGCGCCGCTGCGTTCGGCCTCCTCGATGATGTTGAGCGCCAGCCGGTCCTTCACCGAGGCGCCCGGGTTGAAGAACTCGGCCTTCACGTAGATCGTCGCGTGCGCCGGTGCGAGGTTGTTGATGCGCACCACCGGCGTGTCGCCGACCGTGTCCAGGATGCTGTCGAACAGCCTGCCGCGCCCAGCGGTGGTCCTGATCTTTTGTTTATTCAACATCTTTGATCTCCTCGATCCTGATCGTCTTCAATTTCACGGGCCGGTTACAGACCGGCGGTTTGGGCGGCGAGTTTTCGAGACCTTGCCACGCTAGGACTGACGTGCCGGCGATGCGGCAATGGCCGCAGCCAGCGGGGAAACCCGCCTTCGGATGCGCGTTGTCGGTTTCAGTGATACACAAGAGGCCGACAGGCCAGCGTGGGAGCAGGCGTGGAAACGCACGTGGAATCCGCCCGGTCGAGGCAGGACGGCGAGATGCCGGGCCTGTCCGTGCGCCTGCTCGGATCGCTGACGATCTCCCGCAACGGCGTGCCGGTGGCACTGCCGGCATCGCGCAAACTACGGGCGCTGCTGGCCTATCTGGCGCTGGCGCCGCATCCGGTCGGGCGCAGCCGCCTGTGCGAGCTGTTCTGGGATGTGCCCAACGATCCTCGCGGCGAGCTGCGCTGGTGCCTGAGCAAGCTGCGCGGTGTGCTCGACGCGCCGGAGCGGCGCCGGGTGTCTACGCAGGGCGACATGGTCGCGCTCGATCTGGACGGTTGCCTGGTCGACGCGCTGGAGATCAGCCGCGCCACGGCGCAAGGAATTGGCACGCTTGATGTGGAGCGGCTGCGGGCGCTGGCCGGGCTCTTCGCCGGCGATTTGCTCGACGAGCTGGAGCTGGAGCGCAGTCCGCTTTTCAACAGCTGGCTGATCGCCCAACGCCGCCGCTTCAACTCGTGCCACGTGGCGGTGCTGGAACAGCTCGTTGAAACCCTGCCGCCGGATTGCGACGAGACGATCGGCCATCTCGACCGGTGGGTGGAACTGGCGCCGTTCGACGGGCGCGCGCATTTGGCTCTGCTGGCCAGCATGGTCCGACGTGGCGAGATCGGCGCGGCCGAGCAGCATCTGGCGGCAACAGAACAGCTGTTTCAATCGGAGGACCTGGATTTCGCACCGCTTCGCGCGGCCTGGCGGGCGATCCGTGACCAACGGGCAAGCGCCGCGCAGCAAGCGCAGCCGGCCTGCCTGTCCTCGGCATCGCAGCTTGTCGCCACTCCAGGTGATGATGGCCCGGTCGAGCCGAGGCATGCGTCATTGGCAGTCATGCCGTTTGCCGAGGAAAGCGGCGCGCGCGGCGGACTGGCCGATGGCCTCACACACGACATCATCACCCGTCTCGCCAAGCTCAGGGATTTCTTCGTCATCGCGCGCGGATCGGTGTTCGCACTGGCCGAGAAGGCCATCGCGCCCGAGGAGGCTGGCAGAAAACTGAACGTCGACTATGTCGCCACCGGCACGGTGCGCAGCCTGACCGGCCGGGTGATCGTCGGCGTCGAGCTCGTCGAGGTGCGCACGGCCAGGATCGTCTGGGCCGAGACATTCGAGCACCGGCTCGACGACATCTTCGCGGTGCTGGACGACATCGGCGACAGCATCGTCTCGTCGATATCGGCCGAGATCGAAACGGTCGAGCGCAACCGCGCCATGCTGAAGGCGCCCAATTCGCTCAACGCGTGGGAAGCCTATCATCGCGGCCTCTGGCACATGTACCGCTTCACCCAGGCGGAAAACGAGCAGGCGCGGCATTTCTTCGCCCGGGCGCTGCAACTGGACCCGACCTTTGCCCGCGCCTATGCCGGCCTGTCCTTCACCCACTGGCAGAACGCGTTCCAGCGCTGGGGCGACCGCGACCGGGAGAGCGCGCTGGCCTTCGAGAGCGCCGGCCACAGCCTGCTGGTCGACGACCACAATCCGGCCGCGCACTGGGCCATGGGGCGAGCGCTATGGCTGCGCGGCGCGCAGGACGGATCGCTCGTCGAACTGCAACGGGCGGTGGATCTCAGCCCCAATTTCGCGCTTGGTCATTATGCGCTGTCCTTCGTCCACTCGCAGTCGGGCGATCCGCGGGCGGCGATCGGCTCCTCCGACCATTCGCGCCATCTGAGCCCCTTCGACCCGCTGCTGTTCGGCATGCTGGGCGCAAGAGCCATGGCGCATGTCCGGCTCGGCCAGTTCGAGGAAGCGGCCGAATGGGCGCTGAAGGCGGCGGCCCGGCCCAATGCGCACGCCATCATCCTGGCGATCGCCGCGCACTGCCTGGCGCTGGCCGGCCGGCTCGATGAGGCGCGCGGCTTTGCCGCCGCCATCCGAAGGGCATTGCCGCACTATTCGAGCGAGGATTTTATCGGGACGTTCCGTTTCGAGCCCGACGCGGAAGCACTGTTCCGGCAGGGCGCGAGGCGGATCGGGCTGGGCTGAGACCGGGCTTGAGTCCCAACCAGTTAACAAAGCCGGAAGGAGTTGCTTAACCGTTCACGGTTATGTGACGCCTTGGGGGGCATGACAAAGTGAGTATGATGAGCAACAGCCCCGAAAAGCGCAACGAATGGCGTGCCATTCTTCATGTCCAGGCCCGAATCGCCGTCCTGTTCGTCCCGGTCGTGGCCAGCCTGCTGCTCATCGCGGCCCTTGCCGGGAACGACCGCAAATCCGTTCCCGACGTCGACCGCACGGTCACCGGCTCGGTGCGATAAATCGGGCCGAACCGCTTTTTCCTGGCTCTTCGAAACTTCAGTAAAACCGCGGGATCGGTCCGTTCTGCGGAGTCGTGCGGTCGCCGAGGTCGAGAAAGATCTCGTCGACAAAACACCATCCCCAGCCCTCGGGCGGATCATAGCCCTCGATGACGGGATGACTGGTGGCATGAAAATGCTTGGTGGCGTGGCGGTTGGGCGAATCGTCGCAGCAGCCGACATGGCCGCAGGTGCGGCAGAGCCGCAGATGGACCCACCACGATCCGCTCTTCAGGCACTCCTCGCAACCGAGTGCGCTCGGCGTCACGTCCTTGATCCCAGCCGCATGTTTGCATTCGTCCGCCATCACACTCTCCTGGCCAGTTGAGGCTCAATCATTTCTTTTGCGCAAATCCCCAGGGAAAGCGGCGCTACGCGCTTTCCCTGGAATTGCTCTCAGTGGCATGACTGCCGTCTCGCGCCAGATAAGCATGCAAGGCCGCGACCACCTGGGCACCCTCGCCGACAGCCGCCGCGACGCGCTTGACCGAGCCGCACCGGACGTCACCGATGGCAAACACCCCGCTGCGGCTGGTCTCCATCAGGCCGTGCCCATCTCCCAACTCCGACCCGGTGCGGATGAAACCCTTGGCATCCAGCGCCACGTTGCATTGCGCGAGCCAGTCGGTGTTCGGGTCGGCGCCGATGAACAGGAAGAGATGGCGGATTGGGCGCGTCGTTCCCTCGCCGCTGACGCGGTTGCGCCAACGCACGCTGGCAAGGTTGCCCTCCTCGCCCTCCAGCGCCTCGATTTCGGTCTCGGTCAGCACCTCGATGTTCGGCTGCGCCTTGATGCGCTCGACCAGGTAGCGCGACATGCTGGCATCGAGGCTGCCGCCGCGCGCCAGCAGCGCCACCTTGCGCGCATGGCTGGCTAGGTAGACGGCCGCTTGTCCGGCCGAATTGCCGGCGCCAACCAGCGCCACCTCCTGGCCGGCGCAAAGCCGCGCCTCGATCGGCGAGGCCCAATAATGCACCGACGTTCCCTCGAACCGCGACAGGTTGGCGACATCGAGGCGGCGGTAGCGCGCGCCGCTGGCGATCACCACGCTGCGCGTCCGCACGGTCTCGCCGTCGCCGACATCGAGCAGGTAGCGGGCGCCCGACATGTCGGGCGCGGCGCTCAGCAGCTTGGCCTCGTCGGGGATCACCATTTCGACGCCGAACTTCTGCGCCTGATTGTAGGCACGCGCCATCAGCGCCATGCCCGTAATGCCGGTCGGGAAGCCGAGATAGTTCTCGATGCGCGAGGACGCGCCGGCCTGTCCGCCGAAGGCACGGCAATCGAGCACGATTGTCGACAGCCCTTCGGACGCCGCGTAGACCGCGGCAGCGAGCCCGGCCGGCCCGGCGCCGACAATGGCCACGTCATACACCGTGTCGGCATCGATCGGCCTGACCAGGCCGATGCAGCGGGCGAGGTCCTTCTCGCCGGGGTTGAGCAGCAGCCTGCCGTTCGGACACAGTATGACCGGCAGATGATGCGGATCGACGTTGAAGCGCTCGACCAGGGTTTTCGCGCAGGGGTCGCTGCCGGAATCGAGCACCCGGTGTGGCAGGCCGCTGCGGCGCAGAAAACCTTGCAGCCGCAACACGTCGGCATTGTCGAGCGGTCCGATGATGATAGGCCCGCTGGTGGCGCTTTCGAGCAGTCCGACACGGCGCAGGATCAGCGCCCGCATGATGCGCTCGCCAAGATTGGCCTCCTGTACCATCAGGTCGCGCAGCCTCCGCGAGGGGATGACGAACGCCTCGACCGGCTCGGCGGCCTCGGCATTGACCAGCGAGGGGCGGGCCGAAAGCTGCGCCAACTCGCCGACGAAGCTGCCTGGACCGTGGGTGATGAGCGTTTCACGCCGGCCGAGCCCGCCATCCTGGGTGATGTCAACACTGCCCGACAGGACGACGATCAGGCCGGGCGCCACGTCGCCGGCCTTGACGATGTGCTCGCCGGCGGCATAGGCGCTGGCCTCGCCGAACCGGCGCATGCGTTCGATGTCGGCCTCGGCCAGCGTCGGAAACGCCTGATCGCGACGGGTCGAGAAGATCGGGTTGGTGGCTTGCGACATGGCCGCGAGCGTAGCGCCTCGCCAGGACGGTTTGAAGCGGTTTGTTCAGCGCCTAGCCGGGAGGGGAGGTTGGTTGCTGGCCGCCAAGCCGTCGCGCCGCGATGACGAGATCGGGGAGACTTGAAACCAACGTCGCGATTCGCAGCCGAAGAACAATCGCCCGGGATTTGACGCCGCATTCAGGAGCCCGCCGTCTCCGGCAGCATGCGCTTGAGCACATCGTCCCTGCGGATGAAATGATGCCATAGCGCCGCCGCCGCATGCAGTCCGGCAAGAATGAGGATGAGATTGGCGCACAGGCTGTGCAACTCTCTTATGAACCGGCCCGTGTCGCGATCGGGCGCAACCGGAGCCGGAACGGTGAAAAGGCCGAAAAAGCTCAGCGCGTCACCCCTGTACCAGGTGAGCAGGATGCCGAGGACCGGAATGGCCACCAGCAGCGCGTAAAGCAGCAGGTGCGCGACCTTGGCCGCCCATCGTTCCAGTTCTGACATTTCCCCCGGCAACCCGGGCGTTCCCAGTGCCAGGCGCAGGCCGAGGCGGATCACCACCAGCGCGAACAGCAACATTCCGAACGAGATATGGAGCCACCAGACGAGCGCACGGCCGGGATCGCCGCGTGGAAAGAGGTCCGCCACATAGGTCAGGCCATAAAGCCCGATGACCAGCAGAAACACCGCCCAATGCATGGCCTTCTGCGCGTTTGTGTAGGTGGGATTCATCTGAGCCTTCCGATTTCTGCATCGTTTCCAAACTAGCCGCGATCATGTCAAAGCTTTGTCGTGCCGAGCCCTTTGGCCGTACTTGAACGACGAGCGGCGATCCTGCCTGCGAGTGTTGCAGGATCGGAAACGTGATCGCGGTCGGACGAACATTGGAACAGGGGACCTGTCAGTTCGCTGACAGTCGGTGGCGGTCCGGCAACGACGCTTCAGACAAAGAAAAAGCCCGGCGAACCGGGCGTTTTCTCTTTGGGTCTCTGAACCGTCGAACGATTCGAAACGGGAATTTGGTGCCCAGAAGAGGACTCGAACCTCCACTCCTTGCGGAACACGGACCTGAACCGTGCGCGTCTACCAATTCCGCCATCTGGGCTGGTGCGGGCTCAATAAGCGGGCAAGCGATTGCTGTCAACGCGCTTTTTTCAAGGGTAGCCGGCTCCTATGCTGTTAACGTCGGCGCTGCCCCTCACCTGCCTGCCGGCATCCTCTCCCCGTAAACAGGGCGAGGGGCGCTCTCACCGGCGATTTCGCCAATCGCCAGCGTCGCAGAAATGGCGCCAGCGTCGCGGCCAGCTTCTTTCTCCCCATTCACGGGGAGAAATGCCCGGCAGGGCGATGAGGGGCAGCGCCACGTCCATAATTGGCGGATGCGACTGACCTGTCAGCCCTCCAGCACTTCCTTCGAAGCCACGGTCGAATCGGCGTTCAGCGTGTAGATGACCGGCACGCCGGTGCCGAGCTCCAGCTTGACGATCTCCTCGCCGGACTTGCCGTCAAGCGCCATGATCAGCGCGCGCAGCGAATTGCCGTGGGCGGCGACCAGCACGGTCCCGCCGCGCAGCACATGCGGCTGCAGGTCGTGCAGGTAATAGGGCCAGACGCGGGCGCCGGTGTCCTTCAGGCTCTCGCCACCAGGCGGCGGCACGTCATAGGAGCGCCGCCAGACATGCACCTGCTCCTCGCCCCATTTTTTGCGGGCATCGTCCTTGTTGAGGCCGGAGAGGTCGCCATAGTCGCGCTCGTTCAGCGCCTGGTCGCGGATCGTCTTCAAGTCGCTCTGGCCAACGGCGTCGAGAATGTGCTGGCAGGTTTTTTGCGCCCGGGTCAGCGCCGAGGTGAAGGCGATGTCGAACTTCAAACCGCGCGACTTGAGCTTCTCACCGGCGGCCTTGGCTTCGGCGTGGCCCTGCTCGGTCAGATCAACGTCGCGCCAGCCGGTGAACAGGTTCTTCAGGTTCCATTCGCTCTGGCCGTGGCGGACGAGCACGAGAGTTCGCGACATGTTTGCTCCCTTTGGTTTTGGGGTTGGACGGTCTCAGGCGAGCCCAAGCACGTCCCGCATCGAATACAGTCCGGGCTTCTTGCCACGCGCCCACAACGCCGCCTTGATGGCGCCCCGGGCGAAGATGGCTCGGTCCTCGGCATGGTGGGCGAGGGTGATACGCTCGCCGGTGCCGGCCAGGATCACGCTGTGGTCGCCGACCACCGAGCCGCCGCGCAGCGTGGCGAAGCCGATCGAGCCGGTCTTGCGCACGCCTGTGTGGCCGTCGCGTGAACGCACGTCATTGCCGGCCAGCGCCACACCGCGCCCGGCGGCGGCGGCCTCACCCAGCAGCAGCGCGGTGCCCGAGGGCGCGTCGACCTTGTGCCTGTGGTGCATTTCGAGGATCTCGATGTCGAAATCGTCGGCGTCGAGCGCGCGTGCCGCCTGTTCGACCAGCACCGCCAGGAGATTGACGCCGAGGCTCATATTGCCCGACTTGACGATCGTCGCGTGGCGCGCCGCCGCGGCGATCTTCGCGTCGTCGTCGGCCGAGCAGCCGGTCGTGCCTATGACATGGACGATGCGTGCCTGCGCCGCGTAGCCGGCGAATTCGACGGTCGAGGCCGGCATGGTGAAATCGAGCACGCCATCGGCCTTGGCGAAGACCGGCAGCGGATCATTGCCGATCGCCACGTCGATGCGACCGACGCCGGCGAGTTCGCCGGCATCCTTGCCCAGATGAGGCGAATCCGCACGCTCGACCGCACCGATGACCCGGGCGCCCGGAATGCTGTGGATGGCGCGGATCAGCGTCTGGCCCATGCGGCCGGCAGCACCCACCACCACAAGGCCCATATCGGTTGCCGGATTGTCGTTTGCTGACGTCTCGCTCATGCCGTGCTCCCGGCGATTCTTTGGGTTTCGATGTCGTGAACCGAAGTCTGGATCGGCGCGCTGTCGTCGACAAGCCCCAGGCCCTTGACGCCCTGTATCCGGTGGAAACGGGCATAGACGCTGTGCGGATCGGCCATCAGCGAGGCGTGCGTGCCCTCTTCCACCAAGTGGCCCTGTTCGAGCACGATGATGTGGTCGGCATTGACCACCGTCGACAGCCGGTGCGCGATGACGATGGTGGTGCGCCCTTCCATGACCTTGGTCAGCGCCTGCTGGACGCGGGCTTCGGCCTCGTTGTCGAGCGCCGAGGTCGCCTCGTCGAGCAACAGGATCGGCGCCTGCCGCACGATGGCGCGGGCGATCGAAACGCGCTGGCGCTGGCCGCCCGAGAGCGTCGCGCCGTTCTCGCCGACCGGCGTGTCATAGCCTTGCGGCTGCTGGCGGATGAAACCGTCGGCCGCTGCCTGCTTCGCCGCCTCTTCGATCTCGGCATCGGTTGCGGAGGGGCGGCCGTAGCGGATGTTGTCGCGGATGGTGCCTTCGAACAGATAGGGCGCCTGCGACACATAGGCGATGGAGCCGCGCAGCGACTGCTTGGTGACCTTGGAAATGTCCTGGCCGTCGATCTCGATCGTGCCGGACTCGACATCGTAGAAGCGCTGCAGCAACGCCACCAGTGTCGTCTTGCCGGCCCCGGAAGCGCCGACGATGGCGGTCATCTTGCCGGCGGCGGCGACGAAGCTCAGGTCCTGAAGCACCGGCATGTCCTCGACGTAGCGGAAGGACACGTTGTTGAACCTCACTTCGCCCGTGGTGAAATGCGCCTCGGTTGCATCGGGCGCGTCGCCCTGCTGCGGCTCGAGGTCGAGCAGCTCGTAGATCATGCGCGCATTGACCAGCGCGCGCTCCATGCCGACCTGCATGCGCGCCAGGCGTCGCGCCGGGTCATAGGCCAGGATCAGCGCGGTGATGAACGAGAAGACCGCGCCCGGCGGCTGGCCAAGGACGAGTGCCCGATAACCGGAATAGGCGATGACGGAGGTTACGGCGAGGCCGGCCAGCATGTCGGAAATCGGCGCCAGCCGTTCAGACACGCGGGCGATCTTGTTGTTGCGCTGCTCGGCCGTGTCGGCCATGGCGCCGATGTGGCGCGCAAGCGCGTCCTCCATGGTGAAAGCCTTGACGATGGCGATGCCTTGGGTGGCTTCCTGCACGGCCCCGATCAGCCGGGAATTGATCAGCACGGATTCCCGGGTGATGCGCCGCACGCGACGGGTGAGATAGACAACGGCCCAGATCAGCGGCGGTCCGATCAGCAGCGAACTGAGCGACAGGACCGGATCCTGATAGACCATGACGCCGACAAGGCCGACCAGCGTGACCGCGTCACGGCTGATGGATGTCAGCGTCAACGACAACAGGTCGCGGATGCCGCCGACGTTTTCATTGACCTGTGCCGCCAGCCGGCCTGAACGCGTGTCGTTGAAGAAGCCAACACCGAGCTTCATCAGATGGTCGAAGATGCGCTTCTGGTAGCGCGCCACCAGATTGTTACCGATCTTGGCCAGCGCGACCGCCTGGCCATAGCCGGCGAAGCCGCGCAGCAGGAAAGCCGCCATGAAGCCGGCGCAGATCCATACGATCGCGTCGCCACGCCGTTCGTAGAAGATCTGGTTGACCATCGGGGCCATGATCCAGGCGGTGAAGGCAGTCGTACCCGAAACGATCAGCGAGCATGCGATGACCATGGCATAGGTCCAGCGGTAGTCACGGCTGTTTTCCGCGAGAATGCGGCGGAGCACCGCTGTGACCTGACCGGGCGTGGCCTTCTGCTTGTTTGGAGCTTGAAAAGTCAAATCGGGAGCTTCGTGGTTTCCGCCTGGGGCCGGGCTGCAATTCGGCACTCCTCTTAGCGCCATGCGGCCGGCTTGCCTATGCCCGCGGCTGATTAACTTCGTCGCGGGCAGCGCGTCCTCGAGGCGATGCCACTAGGCCTGCCAGCGCCGGCCCTCCGTCTGGACGCCGAACAGCGACGGGGTCCTGGCATAGGCGGCAAGGCCGAGAAGAGCCGCCAGCGGGTGGGTGATGACATAGACAGGCATGGAGCGCATCAATTCGCTGTGCGGCGCCTTGTCCTCGAAGGCGGCGCGGAAATTGCCAGCCTTCAGCGCCGGCACGATTTTCTGCGCGATGCCGCCGGTGAGGAAGACGCCGCCGCGACTCATGAACACCATTGCGAGATCGCCGGCCGTGCGGCCGAGGCAGGTGACGAACATCGACAGCGCTTCCTCGGCGACCGGATCGGTCTTGGCCAGCGCCGCCGCCGTGATCTCCGCCGGCGTGGTGAAGGGAGCCGGTTTGCCGTCCGCCCTTGCCACCGCCCGGTAGGCATTGACGAGGCCACGCCCACTCAGGATCTGCTCGCCCGAAATGCGGCCCTCGAGCTTCTCGATATGCGGAAAGACCTCGAAATCGCGGGGTGAGCGCGGGCCGATGTCCATGTGGCCGCCCTCGCCGGGCACCGGGATCCAATGGTGCAGCGCGTAGACCAGGCCGGCAACGCCGAGCCCGGTTCCCGGGCCAAGCACGACGCGGCCGGCATTGGGCTCCGGCGTGCCGCCGCCGATCTTTTCCATATGCTCTTCGCCCAGCGCCACGACGGCCAGCGCCTGCGCCTCGAAATCGTTGAGCACGACGATGTCGCTCAGGCCGAGGCTCGAAAACATCTGCCTCGGCTTGACGATCCACGGGCAGTTGGTGAGCTCGATCTCGTCGCCGTCGACCGGGCCGGCCACCGCCAGAACCGCCGAATTCGGACGAATGGATGAGCGGTCCAGCACCGCCGCCTGGATCGCCTCGTCGATGGTGTTATAATTGGCGGTCTGCACGATCGTCGGCTCGCCGGCCTCGGAATTGGCGTCGAGCACGATCGAGAAGCGCGCATTGGTGCCGCCAATGTCGCCGATCAGGATCGGAAACCGCAAAGACGTGTCGGTATCGCTTACGCTTGGCATGCTCTCGTCCGTCTCCGGCGCCCCTGACGGCGTATCGCCGTTCTTCCGTTGACTAGCGCATGAGTTTGAAAAGGGAAACGGTTTTCGAACCCGGCAATGCGCTGAGACAGTTTCTGCGGCCAAACAGCCACTCTTTCGCGGAAAATGGCACCCTAAACCGATTGAGCGACGCGACGATCAGTTCGCGGGCGGTCGTGGGCGCGGCACCGGCACGCCGACCTCGGGCGTCGTGAAAGCGTTCACCGCGCCTGGCAAGCCGGCCGTGCCGCTGGCCGTGGTGGCGGGCGGTGAAGGCGCTTCCGGTTCGGGCGCAGCGACCGCGACGGCGTCGCCACGGTAGGTCGCCGCCTCGGCCGATTCCGGCCCAGGCGCGTCGAGCACGAACTGGCATTGCTTGGGCAGGTTCGCCATCGTCATCAGGTCGCGGGCTTTGGGCGCATCCGGATTCTTGTTGGGCCGCCATGGCTCCTGCGTGAACCACCAGGCCAATGGCTTGCCGCAGCCGTCATCGGCCGGGATCGCTTCCTGCCCCTTGCAAGCGGGCGAGCCCGGTTGGCAGCCGATGCGGACATGGAAGTGGTAGTCATGGCCCCAGAACGGCCTGATCTTGCGCAGCCAGGAGCGGTCGCCGGTGACGGTGTCGCAGAGCTTCTTCTTGATGCCCGGATTGACCAGAATGCGCTCGACTTCGGGGTAGCTCGCGGCGCGCTTCAAAAGCCGCGTATGCATCGGCTTCCACAGCGCGTCGTTCACCAGATGGGTCTTTTCATCGACCATCAAGGTGGCGCTGATGTTTTCGCGTTCGCTGGGGGTCAGCTTGCGGTCCGGCATCGGCGTCAGCCAGATGTCGGCATCAAGGCCGATCTGGTGCGAGGCATGGCCGCTCAGCATCGGGCCGCCGCGCGGCTGCGAAATGTCGCCGATCAACAGGCCCGGCCAGCCGTCGGACGCCGCGTCGCGCGACAATTTCTGGATCAGCGCGATCATCGCCGGGTGCCCCCAGCGGCGGTTGCGCGAGGGCCGCATCACCTCCCAGTTCATGCCGTCCATGGGCAGCGCGACGCCGCCGGCAAAGCAGCCCTTGGAATAGAAGCCGAAGGATTGCGGGGCGGTCACTGTGGGCAGTTTCGCAGCGCCGAACAGGTCTTTCGCGCGCTCCTCGGCGGAGCCCGGTTTGGTTGTAAGGCCTGTGAGCAGAAGCAGGCCAAGCGCAGCCGCCAGCAGTGATTTTTTGCCTAGGGACGACCGCGTCGCTGTCTTCATGAACCGGATCCCACCACAATCCAAGCCCGAATCATAGCACGCCGCGCCCGGCGTTTCGATCGCTCTACCTCTTGGCGCAATTCCGGACGGAAAGCCGTTTCACACTTTTCCTGGAATTGCTCTAGCCCTTCATCGGGCTGCGCGGCTCGCCGTCGCGCCAGTCGCCGCTTGCCCACATATGGTCGAAGGCGGCGCGGTAGTCGGGAAAACGAAAGCTGTAGCCGGCGGCCTTGATCGCCGCATTGGCGACGCGCTTGTTCTCGCCATAGAAGGACCGCGCCATCGGCGAAAGCTGGGCGGTCTCGAAGGGAATTTCGGGCGGCGCCTCGACGCCCATCAGCGAAGCGGCATAGGCGACGACATCCTGCGGCGGCGCCGGCAGGTCGTCGGTGACGTTGAAGATGCCCCCTTTGCCGGCTTCGATCAGCTGCCACAGCGCGCCGGCAATATCGTCGCAATGGATGCGGTTGAACACCTGGTCCGGCTTGACCAGCCGCCTGGCGGTGCCGTTTTCCAGATTGACCAACGCATTGCGGCCCGGGCCGTAAATGCCGGACAGGCGCAGGATTGCCACCGGCCGGCCGATATCCCCGCCGAGTTTCAACCAGTCCTGCTCGGCGGCCACCCGCATGACCGAGCGTTTCGACACCGGGCGGCACGCGGCCGTTTCGTCGACCCAGGCGCCGCCATGATCGCCATAAACGCCGACCGTGGAGAGGTAGCCGATCCATTCCAGCGCAGGCATTTGAGCGATTGCCGCGCGGGCGGCTTTCAATACGGGATCGCCGTCAGCTTCCGGCGCGATCGAGATCACCAGATGCGTGGTTTTCTCCAGCGCTTCGCCGATTTCATGCGTCAGCGCGCCATCGAACAGCAGCGGGGCGATGCCGGCCTGGCGCAGCGCTTCGAATTTGTCGGCCGAGCGCGTCGTGCCGAAAATCGTGGCTGTCCCGGTGTCGGCGCTTGGGTCATCGGAAACAAGATTCTTACGAAGTGGGACCCCCACCCTAACCCTGCCCACAAGGGGGAGGGAATGCTGCCGCGCGACATTTTCCATAAGGTCAGGCGAGTCTGAGGTCGGCACCGACAGAAATCCCCCTCCCCCGTGTGGGGACGGTTTAAGGGTAGGGGTATTCGCAGCGAGCAACCCTTGCGGGCCGGCGCGGGCAAAAGCCTTGCCCGAATAGCCAGCGCCAAAGATAAAAACCCGTCTTTCACTCATGCCCGCGTCCTGTCCGGCCGCGCCAGACGCCATTCGTCGCGCACGGCGCCATCGCTCTCGGTCTTCAGGCCGATCGCGGCCCGCTGCGAATACTCGGCCTTGGACACAAGCCGCGCCAGCGCCCATATTGCCGCGCCCCGCACCAGGGGCGAAAGATCGCCGAGCAGTGCGCGCACGGGGTCGGCAAGTGCGGCCTCGCCGGAATTGCCGGCGGCGATCAGCACGTTGCGGACAAAACGGTCGCGGCCGATGCGCTTTATCGGCGAGCCCGAGAAGACGACGCGGAAGGCCGCGTCGTCCAGTTCGAGCAGTTCGGAGAGCGGCGGCTCGCGCAGATCATCGCGTGCGGCGAGCTTGGCCTCCGAAGCCGCGCGGGCGAACTTGTTCCAGGGGCATGCGGCGAGGCAGTCGTCGCAGCCATAGATGCGGTTGCCGATCGCCTCGCGGAATTCATGCGGGATCGGCCCCTTGTTCTCGATCGTGAGGTAGGAGATGCAGCGCCGCGCATCGAGCCGGTAGGGCGCGGGGAAGGCGTTGGTCGGGCAGGCATCCAGGCAGGCGCGGCAGGAGCCGCAGTGGTCGATCTCGGCCTGGTCCGGTGCGAGTTCGGCCGTGGTGAAGATGGTGCCGAGGAACAGCCAGGAGCCGTGTTCGCGGCTGACCAGGTTGGTATGCTTGCCTTGCCAGCCGAGCCCGGCGGCCTCCGCCAGCGGCTTTTCCATGACCGGTGCGGTGTCGACGAAAACCTTCACGTCGCCGCCGGCGCGCGCCACGATCTTGCCGGCGATTTCCTTCAGCCGTCCCTTCATCACCTCGTGATAGTCGCGGTTCCTGGCATAGACGGAGATGGCGCCGCGGTCGCGCTTGGCCAGCACATCGCGCGGATCATGGTCCGGCCCGTAGTTCATCGCCAGCACGACGATCGAGCGCACTTCGGGCCAAAGCGTCGAAGGCTCGCTGCGGCGCTGGAGCGTGTCGGAGATCCAGCCCATCGAGCCGTGAAAACCGTCCGCGACGAATTCGGCCAGCCGCACCGGTGCCAGCGGGATGGCATTTGGGGTGGTGACCGCGACGGCATCGAAGCCGGCGCGATGCGCCTCGCGGTCGATCAGCGCGCGCAGGGGTTCTTTCCTAGAAATCGAGGTCCGCATAATGCGACACCGGCGACAGGCCGCGCACACGGTCGGTCAACAGCGGCCGGAAGGAGGGCCGCGACTTCACCCGCGTATACCATTCGCGCGCCGCGGCGTGTTCGCGCCAGTCGATCTCGCCGAGATAGTCGAGCACCGAAAGCGTCGCGGCCGCCGCGAGATCGGCATAGGTGACCCGGCCACCGGCCAGCCAATGGCGGGTGCCGGCCAGCCAGTTGGTGTATTTCATGTGCTGGCGGATGTTGGCGCGCGCCGCACGGATCGCGCCCGAATCCGGCGACCCGCCGCCCGCCGTTTCCGGCATGATCGGCTTCAGCACGCGTTCGCGCACCAGATGCCGTGTGATCTCGCTTTCGGCCTTGTTCAAGTACCAGTCGATCAGCCGGCGGATTTCGGCGCGCTGCATCGGGTCCTCGGCGAACAGCCGCTTGTCGCGCTTGAGCACGCCGCGCGTCTCATCGAGATATTCCGAGATCACCGTCGCGCCGACGATCGGCACGTCGCCTTCGGCCAGCAGGATCGGCAGCGTGCCGGCCGGGTTAAGCGCCAAAAACTCCTTGCGCCGCGTCCACGGCTTTTCCTCGATCAGCGCCAGCTCCTCGCCATACTCGCCGAAGGCGAGGCGGACGAAGCGGCAGGTTGCGAACATGGGATGGTGGAAAAGCGTCAGCATGGTTCCGCGATGATAGGGCGCACTGGCGAATCGCCGACTGCGCCGATAAGTCTTGGCGGCCCACAATTCGGGCCGTCACGGTGCTGCGACCTATAGGGGGACTTCGGCGCCATGACAAGCAAGCCCTGTTCTCTCGCCGTCTTCCTAATGCCGAGGTGGAAATGGAAAGCCAGACCGTCGTCGAAGCCCTGCTGCTCGGCCTGCTGGAGGGGCTGACCGAATTCATTCCGGTGTCCTCGACCGGCCATATCCTGCTCGCCGGGCATTTCCTCGGCTTCCAGTCGACCGGCAAGGCTTTCGAGATCCTGATCCAGCTCGGCGCCATCCTGGCTATCCTCAGCGTCTATTTCCGGCGGCTGTGGCAAATGCTGCTCGACCTGCCGCATGACCGGCTGACGCGGCATTTCGTCATCGGCATCCTCATCGCCTTTCTGCCGGCGGCGATCATCGGCGCGCTGGCGCATGACTTCATCAAGACGGTGCTGTTCGAATCGCCAAGACTGATCTGCATCATGCTGATCATCGGCGGCGTCATCCTTTTGGCCGTCGATCGCATGAACCTCAAACCGGTCTATCGCGATGTCGAACGCTTCCCTACCCGGCTTTACCTGCAGATCGGCCTGTTCCAGTGCCTGTCGCTGATCCCCGGCACGTCGCGCTCGGGTTCGACCATCGTCGGCGCGCTGCTCCTGGGCGTCGACAAGCGCGCGGCGGCGGAGTTTTCTTTCTTTCTCGCCATCCCGACCATGGTCGGCGCCTTCGCCTTCGACCTGTTCAAGAACCGCAACTTGCTGTCGTCAGCCGATCTGCCGATCATCGCCATCGGCTTCGTCGCCGCCTTCGTCACGGCGCTGTTCGTGGTTCGCTTCCTGCTCGATTACGTCTCGCGCAACGGCTATTCGCTGTTCGGCTGGTGGCGGCTGCTGGTGGGCATTGTCGGGCTGGTGGCGTTGATGATCTGGGGGTGAGGAGCGATCCGCACCCTCCGCCTTCGTCATCCACGGGTCTCCGCGACGTCGCTCCGCTCCTGCTCCGCCCGTGGATGACGAACCTGGAATGGCCCCTCAGTTCCGCCCATAAAACGCGTTCTCGACATGCACCGGCCAGCGCCAAGGCAGCACCGCGACCATGTCGAAGCGCATCGACAGCCCGCCGTAGTCGGACTGGCGCGACAGCCAGATGTCGGCCGCCGCCTCGATGCGGCGCTCGGATTCGGGGCCGATCGCCTCCATGGCTTCCATCAGCGTGCGGCGCGCCTTGACCTCGACGAACAGCACCAGGTCGCCACGCCGCGCGATCAGGTCGATCTCGCCGAAGCGGGTACGGTGGCGGCGCGCCAGGATCCTGTAGCCCTTCATGATCAACGCAATCGCGGCCAGCCATTCGCCGCGATGGCCGCGCCGATAGGCTTTCTGGCGGCTGGCGCTCGGGCGCTCAGCCATCAGCGTGGACATCCCTAAGCTCCAGCAGCCGCCGGTAGAGCACCTGTTTCTGGCCGCCGGTCATCTTCGCGGCTTCCGCCGCGGCCTTTGAGGCTGGCATTTCGGCGGCGAGCGAGAGCAGCAGGCGGTCGATGTCCTCGGGCTCGTCGGCCTTGGCCTCGGCGGCGCCGACGCAGACGACGATCTCGCCTTTCGGCGTGTCGGCCGCCGCGTAGTGATCGGCCAACACCCTGAGCGTGCCGATGCGCATTTCCTCGAAAGTCTTGGTCAATTCACGGCCGATCGCGGCTTTACGCTCGCCGCCGAGGGCTTCGGCCATGGCGCCGAGCGACTCGGCCAGCCGGCGCGGCGATTCAAAGAAGATCAACGTCGCCGGCACGGCTCGCAGCGCTTCCAGCCGCGCCAGCCGCTGCCCCGATTTCACCGGCAGGAATCCGGCGAACAGGAAGGCATCCGATGGCAAGCCCGACGCCGTGAGTGCTGCAAGCGGCGCCGACGGGCCGGGGATCGGCACGACACGAATGCCATGGTCGAGCGCCTCGCCAACCAGCCGATAGCCGGGATCGGAGACGAGCGGCGTGCCGGCGTCCGAAATCAGCGCCACGCTCTGGCCGTTCTCAAGGGCTGCGATCAGCTTCGGCCCGGCCTCGCCGGCATTGTGCTCGTGATAGGCGGTGGTGCGCCGGCGAATGCCGTAACGGTCGAGCAGCACGCGCGACACCCGCGTGTCCTCGCAGGCGACGATGTCGGCGGCAGCCAGCGTCTCCAGCGCGCGCAACGTGATATCGGCGAGGTTGCCTATCGGCGTCGCCACCAGATAGAGCGCCGGCTCGAGCGGACGGGCCGCGATCTCGGTCTGCCCGACCACATAGCTGCGCTTGCCCGTCTCGCCAGTCAATGATGCCGTCTCCGTTCAGCCCTGTTTGGCCTGCCAAAATCATATTTGGCATGGCTGGCGCGGGCTTGCAAAACTCACGTCGATGTAAGGTAGCCGCCATTCCTTCGCCACAGTAGGGAACGAAACCGGATTTGGCGGATTTAGCCCCTGATTCCCAAGGGAGGACAGGATGGATTGGCTGATGATACAGGACGTTTTCGCGCCCTACTATGCCGGCCGCAACAGCGCCTCCCCGACCAGGGACAAGCGCCTGCCTGCCGAAGACGAAGCCAGCCTGAGCAAGCGGGCCGCCAGGGCCTTGCCGACAAATGCCGGGCTTTCCAACGACAAACCAGACAGCACGACGGAGCACTGACCGAACGATGCCCAATCGCTTCGATATTTTCATCACCCGTCTTGAAACGAAAAGCGCCAGAGAAGGCGTGCCCCCACATCCGATCGGCGACCAGCACCGCGCCCGCCGCGACAAGGCGGACGCCAAGCCGGTTCGCCCTGGTGGGTCGCACGCCGAGAAAGATCGCGCCAAGCACCGCCACAAGCACGACGCTTGAATAATCTTCGCGGGGGAGCGCGAAGACCGCCTAACTTCGTCATCCAAGGGCGAAGCAAGGAGCGCAGCGACGCGGCACAGACCCCAGGATCCATGCCATGACATCAATGCGTTGCAACGGTGCAGAAATCTGGCCCGTCGCATCCCTCGACAAGGGTCGCGGCATGGATCCTCGGGTCAAGCCCGAGGATGACGAAGGCACCTATGATCGGCCGCCCCATTTCTTCAGCCGAGATACCGCGGCACCTTGCCCTCCAGAATCCGCACCAGCTCCGGATCCATGAATTCATAATTGTCCGGGATGTCGAGGCAGATGACCCTGGCCTTCTTCAGGCTGGACTTGAATTTCTTCTGCAACTTGGCGCGGTGCGCCTTTTCCATGACGAAGATGATATCGGCCCAGGCGACGAGTTCATGCGTCAGCGGCGTATGGGCATCATGATTGGTGCCTGCCGACTCAACCTCGATATCCCTGCGCTTGGAAAACACCTGCTCGGCGGTTGGGCTGCGCAGGCGATTTTGGCTGCAGACGAAGAGGACGTTCTTCACCGGGACATTCTCTGAAGCATGATCTTGTCCGAAAACCGGTTCCCACTTTCGGGGATCATGCTCTACCGCGCCAGATCCGCCACCACGGCATCCAGCACGATCATGCCGGCCGGCGTGGCGCGCAGGCGGGCATTGCCGATCGGCGCCACCAGCCCTTCGCCCTGCAGCACCGACAGCCGCGCGCTCGACAGGCCGCGTCCGGAAAAAGCCTCGTAGCGCGACAGGTCGATGCCCTCGGCCAGCCTCAGCCCCATCAGCAGGAATTCGTCGGCCTCTTCCGAGCGCGTCAGGATCTCGCCGCCGGTGACGCCATGGCCCTTGGCCTCGACCAGATTGGCCCAGGTCTCCGGCATCTTTTCGGCGATGGTCACCACCCGATGGCCATTCTCGACGAAGCGGCCATGCGCGCCGGGGCCGACGCCGACATATTCGCCGTAGCGCCAGTAGGTCAGATTGTGCCGGCTTTCGGCGCCCGGCCGGGCGTGGTTGGAAATCTCGTAGGCCGGCAAACCATGCGCCGTGGTGATCTCCTGCGTCAATGCGTAGAGATCGGCGGCATGGTCGTTGTCGGGAATGATGAATTTCTTCGCCGCATGCAGCGCATGGAACGGCGTGCCTTCCTCGATGGTCAATTGATAGAGCGACAGATGGTCGGCGGCATGGCCGATCGCCTGTTCGAGCTCGGATGCCCAAGCCTCAGGTGTCTGGCCGGGCCGGGCATAGATCAGGTCGAAGGACAGGCGCGGAAAGATCTCGCGCGCCAGGCCGATCGCATGCAGCGCTTCCTCGACATTGTGCAGGCGGCCGAGGAAACGCAAATCCTTGTCGTTCAGCGCCTGCACGCCGAGCGAGACGCGATTGACGCCGGCCGCGCGATAGCCGCGGAACCGCTCGGCCTCGACCGAGGACGGATTGGCTTCCAGCGTCACCTCGATGCCATCCGGCACCGTCCAGTTCTTCGCCACCGCGTCCAGAACCCTGGCCACCGTTTCGGGTTTCATCAGCGACGGCGTGCCACCGCCGAGGAAGATGCTGGTCACCTCGCGCGAGCCGGTGCGCTGGCGCATCGTTGCCAGTTCCGCCTCGAAGGCGTCGGCAAAGCGCTCCTGGTCCACCGGCTGGTGGCGGACATGGCTGTTGAAGTCGCAATACGGGCATTTGGCCGCGCAGAACGGCCAGTGGACATAAACGCCGAAACCGGGCGTCCGGTCGAGCGCCATGCTCATGCCGGTCCCAATCATTGCGCGCCCAGCCTGGCGCGGGCGAATTTCTGGAAAGCGCGGGCGCGGTGTGACAAAGCGGTCGCCTGGCCGGGCTTCCAGCCGTGTTTTTCCTCGGCGCTCATCTCGCCAAAGGTCTTTTCGAAGCCATCGGGCAGGAACACCGGATCATAGCCGAAGCCGAGCTCGCCGCGCGGCGGCCAGACCAGCGTGCCTTCCACCTCGCCGCGATAATATTCCGCCTCGCCATCAGGAAAGGCCAGACAAATGACGGCGACGAAGCGGCCCGTTCGCCGCGACGGCTCGGCCGCGCCGACTTCCTGCAATGCCACTTCCGTGCGCTGCATGGCCATGGCGAAATCGCGCGTTCCCTCAGGGGTTTCGGCCCAGTTGGCGGTGTAGACGCCGGGCGCGCCGTCGAGCGCGTCGACGCACAGGCCGGAATCGTCCGACAGCGCTGGCAGGCCGGTCGCCTTTGCGGCGGCCAGCGCCTTGATGTAGGCGTTCTCCTCGAAGGTGGTGC
This sequence comes from Mesorhizobium sp. B2-4-12, assembly GCF_006441575.1. NCBI lineage: Bacteria > Pseudomonadati > Pseudomonadota > Alphaproteobacteria > Hyphomicrobiales > Phyllobacteriaceae > Mesorhizobium > Mesorhizobium sp. B2-4-12. The sequence goes on along the minus strand of NZ_VFVC01000025.1, from coordinate 45,193 downwards.
CGGTTTCGTCAGGTTCCGGCAAGCCATAATCCTTGGCCGATTTCGCTTCGAAGCCGAACGGCCCCATCAGGTCGGCGAATTCGCGCAGCTTGCCGGCATTGTGGCTGGCGACGACGATCTTCTTCCCATCAAGCGTATGAACGGTCGGCGAATGCATCAAAGGCCCCAGATTCTTGGCTCGGCGAACTCGATCGAATTGCCCGAGGGGTCGCGTATATAGATCGAACGGCCACCTTGCGGCCATTCGAATTCGCTTTCTATGGCGATGTTTTTCGCCTCGAGATGCGCCCTCCAGCGGGTGATCTCGTCGGCGGTTGCCGCGAAGCAGAGATGACCTTCGCCGACCGTGCCGTGCGGCGGCACTTTCAGCTTGGCATCCGGTGCGGGCGGGATTCTGGTCGCCTCGGCGTTGAAGATCAGCAGCACGCCCGGTCCGCAACGGAAGAAGAGATGGCGGCCGTCGACCTTGCCGAGCAGGTCAAGGCCGAGGATATCGGTATAGAAGGTTTCGGCGGCGGCTAGGTCGGTGACGTAGAGGGCGGATTCCAGGATTGCGGAGGGTGTCACGAGGCACCCCCCTTTGGCCTGCCGGACCCGGCCCTACGCTGCCGCTCCGGGCGTTTGTTGTTCGGAAAGCCAAGCAATTGGCTTCCCGTCCGCTGCGCGGACCACTCCTCACCCCCCGCAAGGGGGGAGATCAGCAGTTTCAGCGTCACCGCACCCCTTGCGCCATTGATAGTTGGCGAAGGCAAACCAGACATCCGATCTCCCCCCTTGAGGGGGAGATGCCCGGCAGGGCAGAGAGGGGTGAAGCTCGGCATTTGAAAACTATGCTACCGCCATCTGCTGTAAGCTCACCAGCCGCGAAATACCTTTCTTGGCCAGGCCCATCAGGGCGGCGAACTGGTCTTCGGAGAAGGGCTCGCCCTCGGCGGTGCCTTGGATCTCGACGATGCCGCCCTTGCCGGTCATGACGAAATTGGCGTCGGTGCCGGCCGAGGAATCCTCGAGATAATCGAGGTCGATGACCGGCTGGCCGTCATGGATGCCGCAGGAAATCGCCGCGACATGATCCTTCAGCACCTTCGAGACACTGGCCATCTGCCGCGCTTCCATCCAGCGCAGGCAGTCGTACAGCGCCACCCAGCCGCCGGTGATCGAGGCAGTGCGGGTGCCGCCATCGGCCTGGATGACGTCGCAGTCGACGGTGATCTGCTGTTCGCCCAGCGCCTGCAAATCGACCACGGCACGCAGCGAACGGCCGATCAGCCGCTGGATTTCCAGCGTGCGGCCACCCTGCTTGCCGGCGGAGGCCTCGCGGCGCATGCGCTCGCCGGTGGAGCGCGGCAGCATGCCGTATTCGGCCGTCACCCAGCCCTTGCCGGAATTGCGCATCCAGCCCGGAACCTTCTCCTCGAGGCTTGCCGTGCACAGGACATGGGTGTCGCCGAACTTCACCAGGCACGAGCCCTCGGCGTGCTTGGAGACGCCGCGCTCGAAGGAGATGGCGCGCATTTCGTCGAATTGGCGTTTGGAGGGGCGCATTCGGCCTGCTTTCTGTCCGTTTTTTGAAATCGTGGCCGGCTTTTAGACGCATGGGGGGCAGCGCGCAAAGGAAAACGGTCCGGGTGATCCGACGCAGACACCGGTTGCGCGCGCCGCGCCGAAGTCTATATCCTCAGCAAGGAGGTTTTCGGCCGAATGACCAAGGCAATCGATCCCGGTTCGCAGCCGCTTGCGCTTCAATCGCTCGACATGCGCTCACGCGACATCTTCCGGCGCATCGTCGATTCCTATCTCAGGGACGGCGAGCCGGTGGGCTCGCGCAGCCTGTCGCGCATCCTGCCCTCCTCGCTGTCGCCGGCGACCATCCGTAATGTGATGAGCGACCTCGAACATCTCGGGCTGATCTACGCGCCGCACATCTCGGCCGGCCGGCTGCCGACCCAGGCAGGCCTGCGCTTCTTCGTCGACGCCTTCATGGAGCTTGGCGACCTCTCCGACGAGGAGCGCCGCACCATCGAGGCGCAGGTGCGGGCATCGGGCTCGGGCGCGACGCTGGAGCATATGTTGACCGAGGCCAGCCAGATGCTGTCGGGCATGTCGCGCGGCGCCGGCCTGGTGCTGGCGGCGAAAAACGAGGTGGCGCTGAAGCATATCGAGTTCATCCAGCTGGAGCCGACCAAGGCGCTTGCCGTGCTGGTGTCGCAGAATGGCGACGTCGAGAACCGCGTCCTCGATCTGCCCGCCGGCATCACCGTCTCGCAACTGCACGAGGCTTCGAATTTCCTCAACGCCCATATCCGCGGCCGCACGCTGGCCGAGGCACGCACCGAGATCGCCCGCATCAAGGAAGAGACGAGAGCCGCACTCGACACGCTGTCGCAGGACCTCGTCGAGAAGGGGCTGGCGGTGTGGGCTGGCGCCGAAAGCGGCCTGCCGGCGCGGCTCATCGTGCGCGGGCGCGCCAATCTGCTGGAAAATGTCACCGCGCAGGCCGATATCGAACTGCTGCGGCATCTGTTCGAGGACATGGAGACACAGGACGGATTGATCCAACTGCTCGACCTTGCCGAGCAGGGATCGGGCGTACGCATCTTCATCGGCTCGGAGAACAAGCTGTTTTCGCTGTCGGGCTCATCGCTGGTGGTCGCGCCCTACCGGGACAAGGACGCCCGCGTCGTCGGCGCGCTCGGCGTCATCGGCCCGACCCGGCTCAACTATGCCCGCATCGTGCCGATGGTCGACTATACCGCGCAGTTGATTTCCCGCATGCTGCGGTAAGGTATTTCGGCACGGCCTACGGGATATCGACGCGCTTTCGAGTGCGGCACCGAACGAACAGGCCGCAAGGAGAAAAACAATGGCGCTCGAATCGTTCAAGGCCCAGATCAGCCTGCTGCTGGAGGAGATGGTCAACCAGCCGGAAGACGCGCATGAAGTGCAGGAGCAGCTGCGCGAAAAACTGCGCGAGATGCGCGCCATGGGCCTGCCGCTACCGGCCGATCTCGTCGAACTGGAAAGGCGCCTCGACAGCGACCTCGACGCCACAGAGGCCTGACCGCCGCTCCGGCGCCGCTTCAACTCGACGTGTGGCGTGGAACAATCGCGATGGTCAGCCGTTGCCGCTGGCCGTGGCAACCGATTGCCGACACGTTGCGGAGAATCCCATGATCCGATTTGCTTCAATGGCCGCCATCTCGGTTGGCCTTGTGATTGCCAGTTCGGTCCTGGCCGCCGACCAACCGGTCCTAAGAGGCGCGGCCGCCTTCGGCGACTGGCGCGCCGACGAACCCGGGGTGCGACGGCTGATCAAGCCGGAAGACCTGCCGAAACCCTATGCCACCAAATCGGCCTCCAACAGCGCCAGCCTTGCCGACATGCCGGCCGATACAAAGCCACGGCTGCCGCCGGGATTCTCGGCCGAACTGATCGCCTCGGGCATCGACAATCCGCGCGTCGTGCGCATCGCGCCGAATGGCGACCTGTTTGTCGCCGACAGCGAAGCCAACCAGCTTCGTGTCTACCGCCTGGCTCCAGGCAGCGCGAAACCCGCCGAGAAAAGCATCTTTGCCGGCAAACTTAACCAGCCCTATGGGATTGCCTTCTATCCGCCGGGCAACGACCCGCAATGGGTCTATGTCGCCAACAGCGACAGCATCGTGCGCTTCGCCTACCGCAATGGCGCGCTGAAGGCCTCCGGCAAGCCGCAGACCATTGTCGACAACATCCCCTCGAACCACCACTGGACCCGCGACATCGCCTTTTCTCCTGACGGCAAGACGCTTTATCTCTCGGTCGGCTCCGGGTCGAACGTCGCCGAGGATATGAGCAGGAAGCCGGATGGCGGCCTCGATGCGTGGGTGAAGTCGAAGCCGCTCGGCGCCACCTGGGGTGCCGAGGAAGGCCGCGCCGACGTGCGGGCCTTCGATCCGGACGGCAAGAACGGCCGTATCGTCGCCACGGGCCTGCGCAACTGTTCCGGCATGACGGTGCAGCCGGCGACCGGCGCGCTGTGGTGCGTTGTCAATGAGCGCGACGCGCTCGGCGACAATGTGCCGTTCGAATATGCAACCGCTGTCAGGCAGGGCGCCTTCTATGGCTGGCCTTGGTACTATATCGGCAACAACGAGGATCCGCGCCACAAAGGCGCGCGCCCCGATCTTGCCGGCAAGGCCGATATTCCCGACGTGCTGATGCAGGCGCATTCGGCGCCGCTCAACATCGCCTTCTACGACGGCAAGGATCTGCCCGCCGACACCGGATTTCCCAAGGAATACAGGGGCGATGCCTTCGTGGCCCTGCATGGTTCGTGGAACCGCGGCAACAGGACCGGCTACAAGGTCGTCCGGCTCAAGTTCAAGGACGGCAAGCCGACCGGCGAGTACGAGGATTTCATGACCGGTTTCGTCATCTCCAACGGCGAGGTCTGGGGCCGGCCGGTGGGCGTGGCGGTGGCGAGCGACGGCGCGCTGATCGTGACCGAGGACGGCAACGGCACGATCTGGCGCGTGACCTACGGGGGCGGTCGTTCCTGACCGCGCCTCGGCGTGGTGCAATGGAATCCGGCTTCAGGGAATTCACGCGAGCCCTGCTTCGTGCGACAAGGCGCCGTCCCAACAGCGTTTCCGGACGCAAGGCCGCATTATGGCCCTCACCGGCTTCCTCGCCTATAGCGCCGCTCTCGGCGTCGCCGCCGCCATTCCAGGCCCCGGGATCACGGCGCTTGTCGCGCGTGCGCTGGGCTCCGGCTTCCGCTCGTCGCTGGCCATGTCCTTCGGCCTGATGGTTGGCGATCTCACTTATCTGACCGCCGTGGTGCTGGGCCTTGCCCTCGTCGCGCAGACCTTCGGCATGGTGTTTTTTGCGATCAAATGGGCCGGCATCGCCAATTTGGCTTTTCTCGGCTGGCGCTTCTGGACCGCCGGCATCACACCCGAAACCGTCGAAGCGAAAAAGGGCAAGGCCGGATCGCTGTCGAGCTTCGCCGCCGGCCTTACCGTGACGCTCGGCAATCCGAAGACGACGATCTTCTATCTCGCCATCACGCCGACCATCGTCGACCTGAAGACGATCACGCCTGCCGACTATGGTATCCTCGCGGCGCTGACGTTCGTCGTCCTGTTCGTCGTGCTGGTGCCTTACCTGGCGCTCGCCGCCAAGGCGCGCTGGTTCCTGAAATCGCCGCGCGCGCTGAAGGCCCTGAACCGCACGGCGGCCGGTTTCGTGATTGGCGCAGCGGCAGCGATCGCCGCCCGCCAATAGGGCGCTTTCAGCGAATCCGTTCCAGAAACGGGCGTCGCCCCGAAACGCTTTTCCAAGGCGGAAGCGTTTTAGACACAAGCCCTACTCGGATATTTTCGGCCGACGGTCTATCTTGCGCGATCGAAGGCTCTATCTTGCCGGCTGATGCCAATCGCCTGAAATCCTGGGAGCGAAACCAATGAACAAGCCCGTCACCTCCGCCCGCGTCCCCGGCCGCGGCCGCATCTACGGCTCCATCACCGACACGATCGGCGACACGCCCCTGGTACGGCTCGACAAGTTCGCCAAGGAGAAGGGCATCGTTGCCAATCTCGTCGCCAAGCTCGAATTCTTCAATCCGATCGCCTCGGTCAAGGACCGCATCGGCGTGGCGATGATCGAGGCGCTGGAAGCGGCCGGCAAGATCTCGCCCGGCAAGACGACGCTGATCGAACCGACCTCGGGCAACACCGGCATCGCGCTCGCCTTCGCCGCCGCCGCCAAGGGGTACAAGCTGATCCTGACCATGCCCGAGACGATGTCGGTCGAGCGCCGCAAGATGCTGGCTTTGCTTGGCGCGGAGCTGGTGCTGACCGAAGGACCGAAAGGCATGAAGGGCGCCATCGCCAAGGCCGACGAGCTGGCCGCGACCATCCCCAATGCCGTCATCCCGCAGCAGTTCGAAAACCCCGCCAATCCGGAAATCCACCGCAAGACGACAGCGGAGGAAATCTGGAACGACACGCAGGGCGAGATCGACATCTTCGTTGCCGGCATCGGCACTGGCGGCACCATCACCGGCGTCGGCCAGGTCCTGAAGAAGCGCAAGCCCTCACTGCATGTCGTCGCCGTCGAGCCGGAAGCCTCGCCGGTGCTGTCTGGCGGCCAGCCAGGCCCGCACAAGATCCAGGGCATCGGCGCCGGCTTCGCGCCAAAGATCCTCGACACCACGATCTATGACGAGATCGTCAAGGTTTCCAACGAGGATTCCGTCGCCAATGCGCGCCTCGTCGCCCGCCTCGAGGGCGTGCCGGTCGGCATTTCGTCGGGCGCGGCCCTGCAGGCGGCAATCGTCATCGGCTCGCGGCCGGAGAACAAGGGCAAGACCCTTGTCGTGGTCATCCCCGACTTCGCCGAGCGCTATTTGTCGACGATCCTGTTTGAGGGGCTGGGGGCTTAGGGTTCCGTACGCCGGGATCAGAACCCCGTCAGTCGAGTTCCTTCGCGCCCCCTCTGCCCTACCGGGCATCTCCCCCCTCGAGGGGGGAGATCAGCAGTTTCACTGAAGGCGCTTTTTTTCGACGCTGGTGATTGGCGAAAGCCGTCGTGATATCTGATCTCCCCCTAGTGGGGGAGATGTCCGGCAGGACAGAGGTGGGCGCTGTCCCGCCAACCTTCCGCATCATGAAACTGGCCCGCTAAAAAATCCTCTCGTGGCGCCTGCCACCAGCTTGAGCAGAGCCCTGCTTCCGGTTCATATCGCCAACGGCCCGTCTGTTCGGGCCGGGGGAGTATCTCATGTACAAGCTCTACACGCGTCCCGGCAGCGGCGGCTTTGTCATCGAGGCGGCGCTGGCGCTGGCGAACGCACCCTTCGAGCAGATCGACGTGCCGAAGACCGACCGGCCCGATCCGGCTTTCCTGGAGATCAGCCCGCTGAACCAGGTGCCGGTGCTGACCTTGCCGGACGGCCGCTCGATCACCGAATCGGCGGCGATCTGCATCCTGCTTGCAGAGCGCCACCCCGAGGCTGGCCTGGCACCGGCGATCGACGCGGCCGCGCGCGCCGAGTTCCTGCGCTGGATGGCCTTCATGTCGTCGGTGCTCTACCCGGCAATGTTGCGCTTCTATTACGCGCCGCGCTACACGGCCGATGCCGACGGCGCCAAAGCCGTCAAGCAGGCTGCCGTCGCCGAGATGGATCGCGGCTTCGCCGTCATCGACGCCGCCTTGCGCGGCCGTGGCTGGCTGGCCGGCGAGGCGATGTCGCTGGCCGACATCTATCTGGTGATGCTGGTGGCCTGGCATCCCGACACAGGCAAGGCGCGCGCAGCCTGGCCGAACATTGAACGCCTGTGGAGCGAACTGCGTGCGCATCCGCTGGTACAAAAGCTTAACGCATCGCACCAGATGTGGCCGGGCTGAAAGATCGCCGGGAGCGGCAGCGCCTTTCAGCGCTCAGTTTTTAACAAGCGCAGCCCGTTTTGCCTGCAGGAAGCGGCGCAGCGCCGGATCACGTTCGAGGCCGATGGCCCGGTCATAGGCTTCGACTGCATGCACCACATTGCCGAGCCTGGCCAGCAGGCCGGCGCGGGCGGCCCAGTAGGGTTGATAGTCGGCGAGGCGCTTGTCATCACCCAGCACGTAAAGCGCGGCCAGCCCTGCCGTCGCCCCGTCTGTCTCGGCGATGGCCACCGCGCGGTTGATCGCCACGACGGGCGAACCTGATATCATCGACAGCGCATCGTAGAGCTGCCTGATCGCGGCCCAGTCGATGCGGCCACTCAGCCGTCGCGTCGTATGGGCCGACTGCACCGCTGCCTCGAGCTGATAGCGGCCGATGACGCCCCTGGTCGCGGCATGGCCAAGCAGGGCCTCGGCCTCGTCGATCAAGATATCGTCCCACAGCGCGCAATCCTGCTCGGTCAGCGGCACATAATCGCCGGCGGCATCGCGTCGCGCGGGCCGGCGCGCCTCGGCGAACAACATCAATGCAAGCAGGCCAAGCGCCTCCGGCTCGTCAGGCAGAAGCGAGGCCACCAGGCGACCAAGCCAGATGCCTTCGCTCGCCAAATTGCGGCGCCGCGTCTCGGTGCCGGCCGGATCGGACCAGCCTTCGGCGAATGCCGCGTAGATCGCTTCCAGCACGGCGTCCAGCCGTTCGCCAAGCTCGGCCCGCTCCGGCACACGGAACGGAATGCCGGTTTCGCGGATACGAGCCTTGGCCCGTACCAGGCGTTGGCTCATCGTTGCCGGTGAGACGAGAAACGCCGAAGCGATCGTCGCGGCATCGAAACCGAGGATGGTCTGCAGGATCAGCGGTGCGCGCACGCCCGATTCGATCGCCGGATGCGCGCAAGCAAACATCAGGCGCAACCGCTCGTCGGGCAGGTCTTCGTCGGTCATGCGCGCCTCCATCTCTTCGGCAATCAACTTGAGATGCTCGCGGCCAGCCTCCCGGGTGAGCCGCCGACGCACCGCATCGACGCGGCGCCGCCGCGCCACGGCAAGCAGCCAGGCTTCCGGCTGCGCGGGCACACCGGTTCGCGGCCAGCGTTCGAGCGCGGCCGCGAAGGCGTCGGCCAGCACGTCCTCGGCGCCGGCGACGTCGCGCGAGCGCGCCGCGAGCCAGGCGACCAGCTTGCCGTAGCTCTGCCGGGCGGCTGCTTCGGCCGCCGCCCAAGCCTGCTCAGAACGACCGTCCATCACATTCTCATTGCTCGGTGACGTACTCGGTCATTTCCCAGATGGGCCGTACCTCGACCGTGCCGGTGCTGGCGGCGGGACAGCGCGCCGCCCATTCGATGGCCGTGTCGATGTCGGCCGCCTCGATCATATAGAACCCGGCAAGCTGCTCCTTGGTGTCGGCATAGGGGCCGTCGAGCACGTTGGTCTTGGCGCCGGCCATCCGCACCGCAGTGGCCGCCTGGGTCGGGCGCAGCCGTTCGCCAGCCAACCACGCGCCGGATTTCTTCAAAGCTTCGGTATAGGCACCGTAGGCCGCGAGGGTCTGCTGGGTCTGTTCTTTCGGCGCATTCGCCATAGCGGCTTCGTCATTGTAGATCAAAAGCATGTATCGCATGGGTCTTCTCCCGTGGTTTCGAAGGCCGCTCCGTTGCGGGCCGAACGTATGTCGCGCTGCGGCGGCCGATTTCGACAGGTTGCGGAAAACTTTCGGCTGCAGTCGCGCCTTGCGCAAGCCGGCAGGCGTTCCGGATCCACTCAGCCGTTCGTCTAATGGCACATTTGCGGGTTGGCATTTGCGGCCCGCCGTCTAAACTCGGGCCGGTCCGCGTCGAGGAGGTGATGCGGTTGTCGTTATCCCAGGGAGGAAAACACGTGCTCTTTTTCAGAACGAAGTTCATCGCGGCTGGCATGGTGGCCCTTTCGCTGGGCGTGGGTATCTGCGGTGCCAGGGCCGACGAGTTCATCAACGTGCTGACCGGCGGCACTTCAGGGGTCTACTATCCGCTCGGCGTCGCGCTTTCGGAAATCTACGGCAAGACCATTCCGGGCGTGCGTACCCAGGTCCAGGCGACAAAGGCTTCGGTGGAGAACCTGAACCTTCTGGAGCAGGGCAAGGGCGAGATCGCCTTCGCGCTCGGCGATTCGGTGAAAGCCGCCGCCGAAGGCGACGCCGATGCCGGCTTCCCACAGAAGCTCGAAAAGCTGCGCGCGATCGCGGCCATATACCCGAACTACGTCCAGATCGTCGCCAGCCAGGAGTCCGGCATCAAGTCCTTCGCCGACTTGAAGGGCAAGAGCCTGTCGGTCGGCGCACCGAAATCCGGGACCGAACTCAACGCGCGCGCCATCTTCGGGGCGCTGGGCATGAGCTACAGCGATCTGTCGAGGACCGAATACCTGCCGTTCGGCGAATCGGTCGAACTGATCAAGAACCGCCAGCTCGACGCCACGCTGCAGTCGGCGGGGCTCGGCGTCGCGTCGATCAAGGACCTTGCTTCATCGCTGCCGATCACCGTGGTGGCGGTTCCGGCCGAGGTCGCCCAGAAGCTGGGCGCGCCGTTCCAGGCGGCGACCATTCCCGCCGGCACCTACCAGGGCCAGAAGGAGGCCATTCCGACGCTGGCCATCACGAACATCCTGGTGACCCGGTCCGACGTGTCGGATGACGAAGCCTATCAGATGACCAAGCAGATGTTCGAACACCTCGACCAGATGGTTGCCGCGCACAATGCCGCCAAGTCGATCAAGCTCGAGGACGCGATCAAGGGGCTGCCCATCCCGCTGCATCCGGGCGCCGCGCGCTACTACAAGGAAAAGGGCATGATGTGACAAGGGCTATGGCCGGGGACCGGGCGGCCGGCTCCCGGCCGATTGAAGGCGCAAGTCCCATGGCTCAGACAGCGGCCGGCACCGAGACAAGAACACAGGCCACGGCGGAAGATTTCCACGACCCGACCGGAGGCGGTTTCGCGCCATCGCGAGAAGGCCGGCTGCTGTTCTGGATCGCGGTCATCTTCTCACTGTTCCAGATTGCCACGGCCGCCCACATCCTCAGCATCCCGAGCCAGGTGCTGCGCGCCTCCCATGTCGGCTTCCTGATGCTGCTGGCTTTCCCGCTCGTCGCGTCCGCGCGCAAGCTGGACGCCGCCGGACGGACGCTCGCCTGGGCGCTGGCCCTGGCCGGTGTCGCTGTCGCCGCCTACCAGTATCTCGAATACCAGCCGCTGATCCTGCGCGCCGGCGACCTGAACACGGCCGACCTGATCTTCGGCGTCGTCGCACTGGTCACCGTCTTCGCGGCTGCCTACGCGATGATGGGGCCGGCCCTGCCGGTCATTTCCGGGTGTTTTCTTCTCTATGCGCTGTTCGGCCAGCATCTGCCGTCGCCGCTGAACCATCGCGGCTACGACTTTTCGCAAGTCGTCGACCAGATGGCCTATGGCACGGAAGGCATCTATGGCATCCCGATCTACGTTTCGGCCACCTACATTTTCCTGTTCATCCTGTTCGGCTCGTTCCTGGAACGCGCCGGCATGATCAAGCTGTTCACGGACGTCTCGCTGGGTTTCGTCGGCCATGCACGCGGCGGCGCGGCCAAGGTGGCGGTGATCGCATCAGGGCTCATGGGCACGATCTCGGGATCCGGCGTCGCCAATGTGGTCACCACGGGCCAGTTCACCATTCCGCTGATGAAGCGCTTCGGCTACCGTGCCGCCTTTGCGGGCGGCGTCGAGGCCACGGCCTCGATGGGCGGACAGATCATGCCACCGGTGATGGGCGCCGTCGCCTTCATCATGGCCGAGACGCTCGGCGTCGAATATTCCGAAATCGTCAGGGCGGCGATCATTCCCGCCTTGCTCTATTTCGCCTCGGCCTTCTGGATGGTGCATCTCGAAGCCGGGAAACACAATCTGCTTGGCCTGTCCCGGGCCGAATTGCCTTCGCCGCTGGCGGCCTTCCGCCGGGGCTGGTACCTGATCCTGCCACTTGCAGTCCTTATCTACCTGCTGTTCTCGGGCTACACGCCGCTCTATGCCGGCACGATCGGACTCGCCATGACGGTGCTGCTGATCCTCGGCGGCTCGGTGGCGCTCGGACTGCCCTCGCCCATCCTGCGCGCCGTCTTCTGGATCGGTCTGGGCCTCGTCGCCGCCAGCTTCTTCAAGGTGGGCATCAACGCCATTCTCGTCGCCGCCGCCGTGCTGATCGTGGCAAACCTCTTCGTCTCGGGCGGGCGCGACACGCTGATCGCCTGCCGGGATTCGCTGGCCGAAGGCGCCCGCACGGCGCTGCCGGTCGGCATTGCCTGCGCCGTGGTCGGCGTCATTGTCGGCACCATGACGCTGACCGGCGTCGCGACGACCTTCGGTGCCTTCATCGTCTCCATCGGCCAGTCCAGTCTGTTCCTGTCGCTTGTCCTGACGATGGTGACCTGCGTCGTGCTGGGTATGGGCATTCCGACCATTCCAAACTACATCATCACGGCCTCGATTGCAGGGCCGGCGCTGCTCCAGCTTGGCGTGCCGCTGCTGGTCGGCCACATGTTCGTGTTCTATTTCGGCATCCTGGCGGATCTGACGCCGCCGGTGGCGCTTGCCTGTTTCGCCGCCGCGCCGATCGCCCGGGAAAGCGGATTGAAAATCGCCTTCGAGGCAATAAAGGTCGCCGCCGCCGGTTTTGTCGTGCCGTTCATGGCCGTCTACACGCCGGCTCTCATGCTGCAGGACGGCGGCCCACTGTCGGCGGCGGTCGGGTATTGGCCCGCGGTCGCCTATATCGTCGTCAAGGCCGTGCTGGCGATCGGCCTGTGGGGGGCGGCCGTGATCGGCTTCCTGCGCACGCGGCTGACCGTATGGGAACGGTTCGCGGCCGCCGCCGCCGCCTTCCTGCTGGTGGCGGCGGTGCCGTTGACCGACGAGGCCGGCTTCGTCCTGTCGCTGCTGGTGGTCGGCGCGCACTGGTACCGCACCCGCACCGTGTCCGGCGCTCCCGGGCCGACGATCCCGTGAGCCTCTGCATCCTGGCCGCCGGCAAGACAGTGGCGCTGGCTGCCACCGCCTTCACCCTGTCGTGGACGCATTCGGTCGAACGGACGCGCTGGGAGGAAGACTGGAGGGTGACGCCTTCCGGCCTGCAAGTCGTCGAGGCGCGCATCGAGGGCTCGGGCGCCGGCATGGAGCCACCCGAGGGCGCGGTGCTTCGCGGCGGCTGGTGGGTCTACGCGCCCAGGATCGGTACGCAGCGCCGCGTCGTTCTAGCCGCCTCCGGGGCGACTGGCGATGGGTGGACGCTGTGCACCCCTCAGGGCTGCAGGGAACTTGGTAAGGCGGCGGGCGGGGCGATCGTGCTGGAGGCTTGCGAACCCGCCAGCACAAGCCAGCCGCGGTAGCCCGTGATCGTCCCGGCGAGCGGGTGTGAAATCCGGGCCGACCTTCTATCTCGAAACCCAGCGAGCCATGCCGTTAGCCGGCTTGCATCGAAGGATTCAGGTGGATGGCCTGGCTTGGGACGGCTTGACTTGTTACGGCTTGACCAGGGAAGGTCGCTCACGCAGGCCTCGGCTGCTCGTGTCCTGCGACACCAAGCCAGCCGGAGGCGGCATCAAAGACGTGGCGATGCCGCACGCCGCCTGTCGGCGAAAATCGGGCGCTCGGCGCGGTAGGTCGTGGCGCGGGAGTCGGCACCCGGCCTGCAGATGCGGCTGTTGTGGCGGCTCTCGAACGTCATGGTCAGTGCGCGCCCAGCGACGTGCCGCGGCGGGCGCAAGCCGGCCCGGGGCCGCGCATGTAATAGCGCTCGGGCCGATAGGTCGGCGCAACGAATTCGCGGATGGCGGCGGCATAGCCGATGAGGTGCGTGAGGAAGTTCATTTTACCTGTCCCTGTCCCGTTTTCGGATGTCCTTTCCGATTTGCGGGAATGATAGCATCGAGGCGTGAATAGTCGGTGAACGTGATGTTAATTTCTGGTCGAAAACCCGTTGCTTCGTGGCCGGAATGCGGCCGATTCGGGGTGTTTCGGCGCCTTTTGTCGCCATTTTCGTCGGTGTGACTTTTGCATCACATATGTTTCGTTTGAATGTCGCCTGCGCGCGGTTCTGTTTCAACTTCCAGACGGCCGCCGGAAATTTCATTTGCCTCCTGCCAATGGGGACCGGAACCGGCCCATGCACCGGACGTTGAGCCTTGGGCCGGCATGCCGGCTCGCTGCCAAAGGCAGGCCAACAATCCCGAAACAGCAAGAGCAATGGAAAGGCTGAAACCATGGGCTTCTTTTCGAAGGACATCAAAACGCTGGACGACCTGTTCGTGCATACTCTGCGCGACATCTATTATGCCGAAAAACAGATCGAGAAGGCGTTGCCGAAGATGATCGACAAAGCCACCGACGCGCAGCTGAAGGCCGGCTTCGAAAAACATCTCGAGCAGACAAGGGGCCACGTCGAACGCGTCGAGGAGGTGTTCGAACTGCGTGGCGTCAAGGCAAAGACGGTCAACTGCCCGGCCATTGACGGCATCCTCGAGGAGGCCGACGAGGTAAGCGGCGATATCGACGACAAGGAGGTGCTGGACGCTGCCCTGATCGCTTCGGCGCAGGCGGTGGAGCACTACGAGATGACCCGCTACGGCACGCTGATCGCCTGGGCCAAGCAGCTTGGCCGCAGTGACTGCGCCGATCTGCTGGCCAGGAACCTCAAGGAAGAGCAGGCGACGGATCGCAAGCTGACCGAAATGGCGGAAAGCAAGATCAACCTGCAGGCCGCCGAATAAGGGGCTGAGGGCCAAGACCGGAGGCAGTCGCGCCGGCCTTGGCCCGACCGGATTGGAACCGGTTGCGACGTTGTCCGTTGCACCTCATCTTTTATCGGAAATCGTCTTTCTTAACAGGAATCGTCATGGCGCCGCGTCCGGCCTGGAGAGGCTACCTGAAGCTTTCGCTGGTCACCTGCGCCATCGAACTGACCAATGTCGTCACTCATGCCGAGAAAGTCTCGTTTCGCATTCTCAACCGCCAGACCGGCAACACGGTGAAGCGGATCTATGTCGACGCCGAAACCGGCAAGCCGCTTGGGGACGATGACGAGATCAAGGGTTACGAAGACGACAATGGCGAGTTCATCCATATCGAGGAAGACGAGATCGAGGCCGTACAGATCGAGTCGTCGCATACGATGGGGCTCGACGGTTTCGTCGACAAATCCTCCATCGAGCAGATCTACCTGGATACCCCCTACTACGTCACACCGGCCGACAAAGTCTCACAGGAAGCCTTCGCCGTCATCCGCGACGCCATGGCCGGCAAGAAGATGGCGGGGCTGGCCCGCATCGTGCTCTATCGGCGTGAACGTCCCGTGGTCATCGAGCCGCTCGGCAAGGGTATGTTGCTGACGACGTTGCGCTACGACAACACCGTGCGCCAGCCTGACACCGTCTTCGGCGACATCGAGGCGGTGAAGACGGATCAGGAAATGACCGATCTGGCCGAGCTCATCATCGACAAGAAGAAGGCGAAGTTCGATCCTTCGAAGTTCGAGGATAAATACGAGGACGCGCTGCTCGAACTCATTCGCGCCAAGAAGGCTGGCCGCAAGGCGCCGAAGGCCAAGGCGCCGCCCAAGCCCTCCAATGTGGTCAACCTGTTCGATGCGCTGAAGAAGAGCCTTTCGTCCGAAGGCGGTTCCGGCACCGGCCGCGCAAAGACCGCGGCGAAGACCAAGCGCGGCAAGCCGAAAGAAGCCGCGACCAAGCGCAAGTCGGCGTGAGGATGCGAACAGATGGCTAGCCTCGAACAATATCATGCCAAACGCGATTTCAAGAAGACCGCGGAGCCGGCCGGCAAGGTGGTCCGCAAGAAGGGCGAGGCCGGCGGCATCTTCGTCATCCACAAGCATGCCGCGACCAGGCTGCACTACGACCTTCGCCTGGAACATGCGGGCGTGCTGTGGAGCTGGGCGGTGACGCGCGGGCCAAGCCTCGACCCGCATGAGAAACGGCTGGCCGTGCATGTCGAGGATCATCCTATCGACTACGCGGCGTTCGAAGGCACCATTCCGAAGGGCGAATATGGCGGCGGCTCGGTCATCGTCTGGGACGAAGGCACGTGGACACCCGACGGCGACCCGGCCAAGGCGATGAAGAAGGGGCATATCGATTTCGAACTCAATGGCCATAAGCTTCACGGCCGCTGGCATCTGGTGCGGCTGAGACCGCGCCCCGGCGAGAAGCGCGACAATTGGCTGCTGATCAAGTCGGGTGATGCGGCAGCGCGGCCGGGCGAGGATATACTGAAGGACGAGCCCAGATCGGTGAAGTCCGGCCTGACGATCGAGGAGGTCGGCGAAGGCAAGGCCGCCAGGGGTGAGAAACCGAAGGTCTGGCATTCGAACAAGCCGGCCGCCGGCACGGCGAAGGTCGGACACGCGAAGCACCTGGACTTCATCGAGCCGCAATTGGCGACGCTGGAGCGGGATGCGCCGTCCGGCGAGGACTGGCTGCACGAGGTGAAGTTCGACGGCTATCGCATGCAGGCGCAGATCGCCGGCACCGATGTGCGGCTGCTGACCCGCACCGGCCTCGACTGGACGAAAAAATTCGGCAACGCCATCGTCGCCGAGCTCGCCGGCCTGAAATGCAGCGACGCCATCATCGACGGCGAGATCGTCGTGCTGGCCGACAGCGGCGTCTCTTCCTTCGCGCTGCTGCAGCAGGATCTGTCGGCAAAACGGACAAATCGCTTCATCTACTATATATTCGACCTGATGTGGCTGAATGGGCAGGACCTGCGCCGCGAGCCGCTGGTCGATCGCAAGCAGGCCCTGCAGGAATTGCTCGCCGGGCAGCCGCAAGACTCGGCGGTCCGCTTCAGCGACCATTTCGCCGAGCCTGGCAAGGTGATGCTGGAGCATGCCTGCCGCATGGGGCTGGAAGGCGTCGTTTCCAAACGGGCCGATGCGTCCTACCGCAGCGGGCGCGGCCCGACCTGGGTGAAGTCGAAATGCACGGCACGGCAGGAATTCGTCATCGGCGGTTATTTGCCGTCGGACAAGACCGGGCGCGGGCTGCGCTCGCTGCTGGTCGGCTATTACGAGGGTGGCAAACTGCACTATGCCGGTCGCGTCGGCACCGGCTTCTCCACCAAGGGCGCCAATGAGCTGAAGAAGAAACTCGACGCGCTAAAAGCCACGGCTTCACCGTTCAATGCGGCCGTGCCGAAGGGCAAGGGCCTGGTCTGGGTCAAGCCGGAGCTTGTCGGCGAAGTGGAGTTCCGCAGCTGGACCTCCGACCGTATAATACGCCATGCCTCGTTCCAGGGATTGCGCGAGGACAAGCCGGCGGAGGAAGTCGTGCAGGAAAAGCCGAAGGCAGCACCGACAGCCAAGAGCGCGGCCAAGGCCAAGCCGGCATCAAGCGCCGCCAAGGCTGCCGGAGCCGCTAGAACCACCGTGAAGCTCTCCCATCCCGACAAGCTTTTATGGCCCGACGAAAAGATATCGAAGCAGGCCCTGCTCGATCACTATGCGCTGGTATGGCCGCGCATGAAGCAGTTCGTGGTCGACCGCCCGCTCAGCCTTGTCAGGGCGCCGGATGGCGTGCACGGCCAGCGCTTCTTTCAGAAGCATGCGTCACCCGGCATGCACGAGAAGATCGCGAAGACGAACGATCCGACCGACGGCGAGGAAATCCTGTTCATCCGCGACTTCGACGGCATTGCGGCACTGGTCCAGCTCGGCGTGGTCGAAATCCACATCTGGGGCTGCACCATCGATGATCTTGCAAGGCCGGACCAGATCGTCTTCGATCTTGACCCGGACGAGGGCGTTGGCGTCGAGGCGGTGCGCGCGGCCGCCCTCGACATAAGGGGCAAGCTCGACGAGCTGTCGCTGCCCAATTTCGTCAAGACGTCGGGCGGCAAGGGCTTTCATGTCGTCGTGCCGCTGAAACCGTCGGCGGATTGGGCCGAGGTCAAGAGCTTCGCCCATGATTTCGCCCGCGCGCTGGAACAGGGAGCGCCGGACCGCTACACCGCGACGTTGTCGAAGAAAGCGCGCACCGGCAAGATCTTCGTCGACTATCTGCGCAATGGCAGCGGCGCGACCACCGTCGCCCCCTATTCCTCGCGCGCCAAGAAGGGCGCCACCGTGTCGATGCCGGTGACCTGGGCCGAGATCGAGGCCGGGCTGGCGCCCAACGCCTTCCCGATCGGCGACAAGACAACGCTGAAGCAGCTGGCGGAAACTGATCCCTGGGTGGATTTTTTCAAGAAGGGAAAGGCGTTGAAGCGGGGATAGCCGGCTCAGCTCAAAAACACCCTCTCGAATGCCGCCTTGCCCGGCGGCGAGAAAATGACCGCACGGCTGTCCTTCTCCCGCCGTACCCATTTCTCGGCAAGGATCTTGTCGAGGATGGCGGCGCCCAGCATGCCGGCGAGGTGTGAGCGCCGCACGCTCCAGTCGAGGCAGGCGCGGCAGACCGGACGGCGCGGCTTGGCGCCGACATCAATGCCGATGGCTGCGAAATGTGATGCGGCGGAGGGCGACAGCCTGATCTCGTTATCGTCTCGCATCAGAATTCTTTTGTCGACAAACCGATCCAGCATCGCGACCGCCTGCTCGCCGGCGAGGTGGTCGTAACAGACGCGCGCGACGCGCATCGCCGCGTCACGCGGGCCCGGCCGCACGCGCCTGGGGCCAACGGCTTCGGCGACGCCGGTGATGGCTTCGATCATGCCCGCCACCTGCGGCCCGGCAAGGCCGTAGTAGCGATGCCGGCCCTGGCTGGCCAAGGTCAGCAATCCGCCTTCCATCAATTTCGACAGATGCGAGCTGGCGGTCGGCAGCGACACGCCGGCTTCCAGCGCCAGCTCGGTCGCCGTCAATGCCGTACCGCCCATCAGTGCGGAGAGCATGTTGGCGCGGGCCGGATCGCCGACCAGGCTGGCGATACGGGCAATGTCGGGTCCTTCACGCATAGTTTGATCCTTGTCGAAGCATCCCAGTGAGGTAACCACTATTCTGGCTTCAGCTCAAGGAGCCGCAACGACGGCTCCTGACAGGAAATGCCTAGCACATCGATGCGCACGACGTTTCGACCGCGCTCGAACCATTGATGCAAGAACCCATTGATGCAAAAACCCAGGGAGCCGACCATGACCATCACCTGCTTCATCCGCTACGAGATCGACCCTTTCGGCAAGGCTGCCTTCGAGGAATATGCCCGCAACTGGGGCCAGGCCATTCCGCGCTGCGGCGCCGACCTGATCGGCTACTATGCCCCGCATGAGGGTTCGGCCACGACGGCCTATGGCGTCTACAATATCGACAGCCAGGCGGCCTACGAAGCCTATCGCGCCCGGCTTGCCGCCGATCCCGCCGGCAAGGCAAACTATGAGTTCGCCCGCCGTGAACGCTTCATCCTCAAGGAGGACCGCATGTTCCTGAAACACGTCTCCGGGCCCCACGCGCCATTGGTGAAAGCATGATCGCCGTCATCTTCGAGGTCGAACCGGCGGCGGGCAAACGCGATGCCTATCTCGCCATCGCCGCCAATTTGCGCCCTCTGCTCGACGGCATTGACGGTTTCATGTCGATCGAACGCTTCCAGAGCCTGGCCGACCCGAGCCGCATCCTGTCGCTATCATTCTGGCGCGACGAGGAGGCGGTGAAGGCCTGGCGCAACACCGAGGAGCACCGGCAGGCGCAGCAGGCCGGCCGTGGCGGCATCTTTGCCGGCTATCGTCTGCGCATCGCGCATGTCATTCGCGATTATGGGCTGACGGAGCGGGACGAGGCACCGGCGGACAGCCGGGCGGTGAATGGGTGAGGCTATTTGGTTGATATTGGCGCCGCCCCCCACCTGCCTGGAGGCGGATGAGGGGCAGCGCCGACCTCCGCTTATCTATGCATTCCCGATCAGCACGCCGGCCGCGAACACCAGCGCGCCGCCCAGCACCACCTGGAAGGCGGCGCGCAGGAAGGGGGTCTGCATGTAGCGGTTCTGGACGAAGGCGATCGCCCACAACTCAAAGAACACCACCACGGCGGCAACGGCGGTTGCCGTCCAGAAATGCGGGATGAGATAGGGCAGCGCATGGCCAAGGCCGCCCGCCGCCGTCATGACGCCGGTGGTGATGCCGCGCTTTATCGGAGAGCCCCGGCCCGATAGCTTGCCGTCATCGGACGCCACTTCGGTGAAGCCCATCGAAATGCCGGCGCCGATCGAGGCGGCAAGACCGACCAGAAAGGTCTGCCAGGTGTCATGCGTGGCGAAGGCGGCGGCGAAGATCGGGGCCAGTGTCGAGACCGAGCCATCCATCAATCCGGCCAGGCCCGGCTGCACATAGGTAAGGATGAACTGGCGCTGCTCGGCGGCAGCCTCCTCGTCCTTCATCTCGCCGGGGACATGCTTCTGTTCGAGGCGCTGCGCCAGCGTTTCATGGCCTTGCTCCGCCAAGGCCAGGTGGTCGAGCAATTTCCGCGTCGAGGCATCGGTGGTGCGCTTCGCCGCCTCGACATAGAACAGATAGGCCTGCCGTTCCATCGCCTCGGCCTGGCTGCGCACATGCTCGATGCCGAGCGGCCTTACCAGCCAGTCGGGCTTGCGCTCATAGTACCCCTTCACATGCTCGCGCCGGATCAACGGGATGCGCTCGCCAAAGCGCTTGCGATGAAGCTCGATCAGCGAGTCGCGATGGCCGTCCTCTTCCTTGGCCATCTCCTCGAACACTTTCGCCGATTGCGGAAACCGCTCCGCCAGCCCGTCGGCATAGGCCCGGTAGATGCGGCCATCGTCCTCCTCGGACGAAATGGCCAGCGCCAGGATCTCCTGTTCGGAGAGCGACTCGAAGGGTCGGCGGCCGAAGCCGAAAACACGGGAAAGCATGAGGAAATCACCCTAGTTTAGAATTGTTCTAAACTAGGGTTGGAAGTGGCCCGGGTCAATCGCATGCTTGGCCGCGAGGTCAAGAATTGTTGAAGCGCTCGAGCGTGGGTGGCCCTTTATTATCGGCAAAGATTCACCTATATAGCTGAACCTAAGACAAGAATGAGGATCCAGCAGATGACGACAAAACATCCCGCACAGCATTTCGATCCGAAGCCCGTCCTCGATCTTATCGCCAGCATCGAGGCGGACCTGCAGAGGCTGAAGGGCCTGGTCGAGCAGGAGGTCGAGAAGTTCGACCCCGCCAATCCGCACAACAAGGCTCCGGATGGCAAGCTGACCGAGGAAGGCGTCGAATGCTGCTACCGCATGTTCGACGAGGGCAAGTCGCGCTATTCGGTCTCACAGCAGATGAAGATCTCGTTTGCCGCCGCCACCCATCGCTTCAACAATTGGCGCAAGCTGGGCGGCACCAAGAGGCAAAGGACGCTGCTGGGTTAGGAACACTCAATTGCCGGTCTCGGCGCCGTTCATGACTCGCCAACTTTGTAAGGGTCACATTTTTTCAATGGCGCGCCACGTGCCTTTGCGGGCATCATAGAGACACCATTCCTCTTTGCTGGACTCGCATGACCGCCCCCATCCTTCCCGGCATCGCCGACATCCGCGCCGCCGCTGCCCGGCTTTCGGGCCTGATTGTCGAAACCCCCCTGATCGAATCGCAGGAGCTGAACAAGCGCTTTGGCGGCCGTATCCTGTTCAAGCCCGAGACGCTGCAGCGCACCGGCTCGTTCAAGTTCCGCGGCGCCTACAACAAGCTGTCTTCGCTGAGTGAAGAAGAACGCAGCCGTGGCGTCGTCGCCTTTTCCTCGGGCAATCATGCGCAAGGGGTCGCCGCTTCCGCCGCCATGTTCGGGGTGAAGGCGGTCATCGCCATGCCGGCGGACGCACCGGCGATGAAGATCGGCAATGTCCGCAGGATGGGCGCCGAGGTGGTGCCGTTCGACCGCTTCCGCGACGACCGCATGACCGTGGTTCGCCCCTATCTGGACAAGGGCATGGTGCTGGTGCCGCCCTTCGACGATCCGGCCATCATCGCCGGGCAGGGCACGATTGGCCTTGAACTCATGAGGCAGGCCAGGACGCTCGGCGTCAGCCTCGACGCGGTCATTGTCCCCTGCGGCGGCGGCGGTCTGACCAGCGGCATCTCCGTCGCGGTCAAGGACGCCTCGCCCGGCACCGCGGTCTGGGCGGTGGAGCCGGAGCATTTCGACGACACGCGCCGCTCGCTTGCCGCCGGCGCCCGGGTTTCGAACGAACCGGGCTACAGCTCGATCTGCGACGCGATCCTGACCGCCGAGCCGGGCGCCATCACTTTCGAGATCAACCGCAGGAACCTCGCCGGCGCCATTGCCGTTTCCGACACGGCGACCGCGCAGGCGATGCGCGACGCCATGGCCCACCTCAAGCTGGTGGTCGAACCGGGCGGCTGTGTCGGACTGGCTGCGCTGTCTTCGGGCGGGATCGAACTCGCGGGCAAATGCGTCGCCGTGGTGCTGTCCGGCGGCAATGTCGATTTCGGCACCTATGCCGAAATCATGGCTGCTGCATAAAGCGGCGACCAGTTCTGGATTGCACGCGCCGTCGCGCATCTGACGATTGCCGAAGGCCTCGGGACCCCTGCTGGCGAACGTGCCGCCCAAATCCGGGGAGTGGTCGGAAGCCTCTCCACCAAAGAGACAAATGACCGAGGAGGAAACTATCATGAAGGCTATCGTGGTGACGGACCAGGCGGCGGGAACGGCCGGGATGACGCTGGTGGAGCGGCCCGAGCCGCAGGCAGCGATAAACGATGTCGTGGTTCAGGTTCATGCTTCGGGGTTCGTCCCGACCGAGCTGACGTGGCCCTCGACCTGGACCGATCGCCGCGATCGTGACCGAACACCGTCGATTCCCGGGCACGAACTGGCCGGCGTGGTCACCGCCCTCGGCTATGGCACGACGGGATTGTCGGTGGGACAGCGGGTGTTCGGCCTCGCCGACTGGTATCGCGACGGCACCCTGGCGCAGTATATCGCCATCGAGGCACGCAACCTCGCGCCGCTGCCGGGCGACGTCGACTTCACGGTGGGCGCGAGCCTGCCGATCTCGGGCCTGACCGCCTGGCAGGGGCTGTTCGAGCACGGCCGCCTCCGGGCCGGGCAGAGCGTCCTCGCCCACGGCGCGGCCGGCGCCGTCGGGTCGATGGTGACGCAACTCGCACGGGAGGCCGGCGCCTACGTCATCGGCACCGGACGCGCCGCCGACCGTCAGGCGGTGCTCGACTTCGGCGCGAAGGAGTTCATCGACCTCGACAACGACATCCTGGAAGACGCCGGCAAAGTCGATCTGGTGTTCGACGTCATCGGCGGCGACGTCGGCAAGCGATCCGCAGGCATGGTTCGGGCCGGAGGAACGCTGGTGTCCGTCGTCGGGCCGGCCGAGGCGCGGCCCGCCGACGGCCTGGCGGTCGACTTCGTTGTCGAGTCCGATCGTGCCCAGCTCAGCGAAATCGTCCAGCGGGTGCGGGACGGACGGCTGCGGACGAACATCGGCAACGTCTCGAGCCTCGACGATGCCGTCGCCGCCTTCAACCCGACCGAGCGCCGCAAGGGAAAGACGATCATCCGCGTTCGTCCGTGAGGATTTGGGGATGGCGCAAATGGCCTCAGAATCGTGGCCAGCCACGCCGTCATCACGCACCTGACGATCGCGGAAGAACTTGGTCCGCAGTTGGCGAACGTGCCGGCGAGAATGGGGCAATGGATAGGAGGCTTGGTGCCGAGGAGCGACGACTTTCAGAAGTCAGGATGCTCAAGTTGTCGCGCGGCTGGGACCACTTTGGGGCCGCAAGCCGACTGTCCGTAATCGGAGGCAGGCTGGGGAACTCGATCATGCGGCGGCGCGGCGCGGCTCGTCCTATCGGCTTCACAGGCTGCTGAGTCGGCTAATGACATGCCCCGGCACCTTGCGGCGGCGCCGGAGCGTTTGTGAACGATTGACGACAAGATTTCACAAAAAGGTGTCGACTCTCAACGGAACGTCGATCGGACCGATGGGTTCTGCCCATGTCGGACACGATCCGGCAAAAGCCGAAAAACGAAGATGGAGTATCTCCCATGCTTACAAAAATCCTCGCAGCCTCGGCCCTCACCATCGGCCTTGCGACGGCGGCGCTGGCCCAGGATGCCGGCGCTTATAACGCAAACACCGGGGCAACTTCCGGGACCCACCAGCCAAGGCACCATGCAAGACGGGTGCTCGTCGATCCAAGCACCACCTCCAGCATTGGCATCGTTGGGACGAGCTCGGATTATATGAATTCGAATGCCGATCAAAATTGCCCCGCAGGCCCGCAGGGGGCAAACCCGGAAACGCCCAATGCCAGCGGCAGGCCACCGAAGGCGCCACCATCGGTGAATGGCCACCATTGCGGCCAGTAACGGCGCCGCGGCAACAGGGGGGTAGCTCGTGCAGGCACCCCCCGCCGCTGCAGTTTTCGGGGCTACGCGGCCTCTTCCGAGTGTCGGTGCTTGATGTAGAGTTCCCCGGGGATCATCGAAGGGGAACATCGAAGTGAACGAAAAAGCCGGTCCGAGGCCGCTTTCGGAAATCGCCAGCTATCACGCCCACATCTATTACGACGGTCCGGCCGAGCGGCAGCACGCCGAATGGCTGCGTCTTCGCATCGGCGAACGTTTCCGCGTGCGCCTGGGCAATTGGCGCGACGAGCCCGTCTGCCCGCACGAGCAGGCCATGTACTAGGTCTCGTTTGAGGGCCGAACATTCTAGGAATTGTGAGGCGGCAATCTCTCCACAGTCAATTAATTGCCGTCCTTAGGCGTCGTCAGTTTTCATACGAAGCTCTGATGTTGTGAAGATTTTGATGGTTGACAAGCATGGCTGCTTTTGGGGAACCATTGGAGCCAACCAAATGACCGCAATGGGCGCAAAGCAGTCATTCCTGCTCCGGCTTAGAACGTGCCCTTCATCAATATCCGGTTCTGGCTACCGCGACGTACCGTTTCGACCCACTCACGCCCGCCCAGCGGCTTGTCCCCCGCCCCTAGTCCAGCGTCCGCCTGAAGCGCACCAGGGCCACCCCGGCAAACAGCGCCACGAACACCACCAGCCAGCCGATCTCGGTCGCCACCGCCGGCAGCTGTGCGCCCTTCAGCATCACCGCGCGGGTGATGCGCAGGAAATGCGTCAGCGGGAAGATTTCGCCGAAAATCTGCGCCCAGCCGGGCATGCCGCGATAGGGGAACATGAAGCCTGACAGCATGATGGACGGCAGGAAGAAGAAGAAGGTCAGCTGCAGCGCCTGCATCTGCGTGCGGGCGATGGTCGAGATCGTGTAGCCGAGCAGCACCAGCGCCAGCACGAAGATCAGCACGGCGCTGAGCAGCAGCGATATCGAGCCGGCAAAGGGAATGGCAAACAGCAGCTTCGACGCCGCCAGCACCACCAGCACCTGCACCGCACCGACCGCTAGATAGGGCAGCACCTTGCCCATCATGATTTCCAGCGGGCTGGACGGCATCGCAAGCAGGTTCTCCATCGTGCCGCGCTCGGTCTCGCGCGTCAGCGCGATCGAGGTCATCATCACCATCGTCATCTGCAGGATGACGCCCAGCAGGCCGGGCACGATGTTGTATTGCGAGATGCCTTCCGGGTTGTAGCGCCGGTGCACCACGACATCGAGCTGGCCCTTGGCGGCCTCGGCGGCGGCCTCCTGCATGCCCTGGGCTCTGAGCAGCGCCTGGCCGGCGACGGTGCCGAGCGTCGAGATGGCGCCGGTGGCCACCGCCGGATCGGTGGCGTCGGCCTCAATCAGGATTTGCGGCTTGTCGCCGCGCTCCACCCGCCGGCCGAAATCGGCCGGAATGGTGACGACGAAGGCGACGTCGCCCCGCGCCATCAGGAACTCGGCCTCCTCGGCACTTTGCGCGACATGGTCAAAGCGGTAATAGCCGGTGGTCTGCAGCGCCGAGACTATGGCGCGCGTATAGGGATCGCTGCTGGTCGCCACCAGCGCCGCCGGCAGGCTCTTCGGATCGTTGTTGATGGCGTAGCCGAACAGCACCAGCTGGATCAGCGGCACGCCCAGCATCATGGCGAAGGTGATGCGGTCGCGCCGCATCTGGATGAACTCCTTGATCAGCAGCGCGCCGAGCCTGGCGAAGGAAAAGACGTCGTTCATGCCATGTTGTCCTTCGAGCCGGACATGAACTGGATGAAGACGTCCTCGAGGCTGGTTTCGCCCGGCGCCACCGTCACGCCCTTGTATTGCTTCTCGACATCGGCGAGCGCCGTTTCGAGCTTCTTCTTGTCGGAGCCGACGACATGCAGCGTCGCGCCGAACGGCGCCACCTGGTCGACGCCGGGGCGGCCCTGCAGCGCTTCGGCCACCTTGTCGAGACGGGGGCCCTGGACCACGAACGTGGTCAGCCCGGCATTCTTCACCACGTCCGCGACGGTGCCGGTGGCCAGCATCTTGCCGTAGGAGATGTAGCTGATGCGGTGGCAACGCTCGGCCTCGTCCATGTAGTGGGTGGAGACCAGCACCGTGAGACCGCCGCTGGCAAGGTGATGGATCTCGTCCCAGAATTCGCGCCGCGCTTTCGGGTCGACGCCGGCCGTCGGCTCGTCGAGCAAAAGCAGCTTCGGCTTGTGCATGATGCAGGCGGCCAGCGCCAGCCGCTGCTTCCAGCCGCCGGACAAGGTGCCGGCCAACTGGTTGCGGCGGCTGGCCAGCCCAAGCTCATCGAGTGTCTTGGCGACATACTCTTCGACCGGCTTCAACTGGTAGAGCCGCGCCACGAATTCGAGGTTCTCGCCGATCGTCAGATCCTCGTAGAACGAGAACCTCTGCGTCATGTAGCCGACTTCGCGCTTGATCCGGAGCGAGTCGGTGCGAATGTTGAACCCCAGCACCGTGCCTTCGCCCTCGTCCGGCGTCAGCAGGCCGCACATGATGCGGATGGTCGTGGTCTTGCCCGAACCGTTAGGGCCGAGGAAGCCGACGATCTCGCCTTCGGCGACAGCCATCGTCACATGGTCGACAACGGTCTTGTCGCCGAACCGCTTGACCAGGCCATGAACGTCGATGACGTTCATTTCACCGCTTCCGCGAGATCGACGTCGACGATCTGGCCGGGCTGCAGCAGACCCGCATCGCCCTCCGGCCGCGCCTCGACGAGATAGACCAGCTTCTGCCGGTTCTCGAGCGAATAGATCACCGGCGGCGTGAATTCGGGGTCGGGCGAGACATAGCTGACGCGCGCCTTTACGTCCGGGCCGCAACCGTCGCAACGAACGCTGAGCAGGCTGCCGACCTTGACGGAAGCGAAGGCGGTTTCCGGTATATAGACGCTGAGCTTGACCGCGCCGTCGGGCAGCATGGAGATGACAGGCGCCGTCGGCCCGGCTGTGTCGCCTGGATTGCGGATGACATCGTTGACGCGGCCGGGCGACGGCGCTGCCAGCACCCGTTTCGACAGCCGCCACTCGGCCTGTTGCAGTGCGGCCCGCGCCTGCTTGACCTGATTATCGGCGGCCTTGATCGTCTCGGCGCGCGCCGGCAGGCCGCCGACGGCGAGATTGGCCTCAGCCTGCCCGACCTGGGCGTTGGCGGTCTCCAGCGTCGCCGAAGCCGTGTCGTAATCGGCCTGCGTGCCGGTGCCGCGCTTGAACAGATCGGCGGCACGGTCGTATTTTCGCTTTGCGTCATCGGCCTGCGCCTTGGCCATGTCGACCTGAGCCTTGAGCGCGGCGATTTCCTCCGGCCGCTTGCCGACCTGCAGGTCGGCAAGCTGTGCCTGCGCCTGGGCGAGGCTTGCCTCGGCCTGCGCCACCGCGATCTTTGCGTCGGCGCTTTCCAGCGTCACCACCGTCGTGCCGGGCGTGACGCGATCGCCGCGCTTCACGGCAACGGTCTCGACCTGCGCCACCTCGATCGGCGCCAGCAGCACATAGTCGCCTTCGACATAGCCGACGGCCAGCGGGGCGGTGGGCGCACAGGCCCCGAAAAGCTGCGCGGCGAGCGGCAGCGAACACAGCAAGCTCATGGTCTTTGCCCCTTTAGCCCGGTCCCTTTTCTGGCGGCCAGCATGGCGCTGAGGTTGTCCGTCGTGACCGCCACGACCTTGGCGGCCTCGGCGGCGCCGATGTCATGCCAGCCCATGCGGCGCATCACCGCTTCGCGGCCAATGCGGAAATAGATGACCTGGCCGATCAGCGTGAACACGGTCAGCCGGGTCCGTTCGCTTTCGGCCGGCTCGCCGGTCGCCTGCTCCCAGATCACGCACAGCCGGCGATGCGTCGGCTCGAAGACGCCGTCATAGATGCGGTCGAGCGCAGCCGTCGGATGCGACAGTTCACGCAGCACGAATTGCACGATCTCGCCGGCCTGCGGCTGCGCCACGATAAAACCGACCATCCGCTCCAGCGCGGCGAAAAGCTGCGCGCGCGCCGCCTCCGGATCGCTTGCCGCTTCCGGCTGGCCATTGCCCAGTGCCTGGCCGGCGATCGCCTGGATGGTTTCGACGATATAGTCGGCGGCAGCAGTGCGAAGGCCTTCCTTGCCGCCGAAATGATAAGCGATCGAGCCAATATTGGCTTGCGCTTCCGCCGCGATCTCGCGGGTCGAGGTGCCGTCGAAACCCTGCCGGCCGAACAGTTTCAGCGCAGCGCGGACAAGCGCGGCGCGCGTCAACTCCGCCGGGGCTGGTTGGCGGCGCGAAGTTCCGGTGATCGGCGACTTGGTCATGCCGAATTTTATTCAATCGATTGATTAAAGTCAACTTGCGTACGTAGCCGTCTTGCCATCGCCCGCAGCAGACGCTTTAGTGTGCGGTCATGGGCAAGGAAGTCGAGCGCAAGTTCCTGGTCTCCAGCACCGCGTGGCGGGATCTGGTCGAGGCGGATATCCGCATTCTCCAGTTCTACCTCGCCACCGCACCTGGACGAACCGTCCGCATCCGCATCAGCGATGGCGCCTCCGCCAAGCTGACGCTCAAATTCGGGCACGCGGCGCGTGAGCGGGACGAATTCGAATACCCGATCCCGTTGGCCGACGCGCTGGAGATGCTGGACTTCGCCATCGGACGTGTCATCGAGAAGACACGTCACCATGTTAGGCATCGCGGCTATCTCTATGAAGTCGACGTCTTTGGTGGCGCGCTCGCGGGACTTGTGGTGGCCGAACTCGAGACGCCGGAAGACGTGCCGGACGAAATGCTGCCAGACTGGCTCGGCCGAGAAGTCACCGGCGAGCAGAAATTTTACAACGCGTCGCTCGCCCTCGGGGGGATTCCGGAGATCGCCGCATGAGCTTTCGCATCGATCCGCGCCTGCCGTTGACCGCTGAGGTCAGGCGCATCCTTGCCGAAGAAATCGGCAAAGCACTCCTGCATCTGGACACGGCGCGCAGCCGGCCGGAACAGGGAGTGCACAAATGCCGCAAGCGGATCAAGAGCGCGCGCGCCTTGCTGCGGCTTGTTCGTTCCGGGAACGAAACATTCTGCACGACCGAGAACCATTGTTACCGGAACGTGGCGGCGCTGCTTGCCGGCCCCCGTGAGGCGACGGCGCTGATCGAGACCATCGACCGGCTGGCGGCAGATTTTCACAAGGAAAGCGCCAATGGCGGGCTCGATGCCGTGCGCGACAGGCTGGTCGCCCGCCAGCATGATCTGCTTGAGGGCGCTGGGCTTCGGGCCGCAATCGGCGCGGCGACCGCTGCCTGCGAGGACGGCATGAAGCGGATCGAAAGTCTTGCCTTGCCCGACCAGCCGGAACAGGCCGCCGACGTGCTTGCCGAAGGCGCCCGTACCGCGTTGCGCCGGGCCAGGAAGGCGCTCGACAAAGCCGGCTCGCGCGGCGAAGCCGACGATTTCCACGACCTGCGCAAGGCGGCCAAGGCACATGGCATGCACCTCTCGCTGCTGGGCAGGCTTTGGCCGACGCCGATCAAGGCGCGGCGCAAGGCCGTCGATGCGCTGGGCGACCGGCTCGGCGAACTGCATGACGTGTTCGTCATGCGCGCGCTGCTCGAGACCGACGGCGAGCCGCTTGGGCCGCCGGAGGATACAAAGCTCCTCGGCAAGCTGCTGAAGCGTTCGGAAAAGAGCTTGAGGAAAACCTGTCTCGCCGAGGCCTCCGAACTCTTCGGCGACAGCCCCAAGCACTCGACGAAAAAACTGGCCCGCAAGGCGCGCGACGATCTTGCCAGCGCTCCGTCTCCGGAGGATTTGGCTGCTGCGGGGGCTTGACCGCGGAAGGACTTCGATCCGCGGATCAAACAAACCGTCGGGTTGTGACGACCGTGAAGCACAGGGACAATCACCGGCCGATCGGCCGCGCGGACTTGCCGAACGATACCGTGTCCCTCGCCCGCACTCTTATCGGCAAGGTGGTGGTGCGCGACTTGCCGGAAGGCAGGGTCAGCGGCCGCATCGTCGAGACCGAGGCCTATGTCGCCGGCGATGCCGCCGGGCACGGCTATCGGGGGATGACCCCGCGCAACCGCTCGCTGTTCCTCGAGCGGGGGCACGCCTATGTCTATCTTGCCTATGGCGTCTCCTACATGCTGAATGTCTCGAGCGACATGCCGGGGATCGGTACCGGCGTGCTGATCCGGGCCCTCGAGCCACTGGAAGGTATCGCGATCATGCGGCTGAACCGTCGTGTCGAGCGGTTGCGCGATCTGGCGCGCGGGCCCGGGAGACTGGCTGCGGCATTGCGTATCGATCGTTCACTCGACGGGCTCGACCTGTGCCAGGAAGGCCCGCTATGGCTCGCAAGCGATGATCACGAGCCCGGCGAAATCGCGGAGAGCCCCAGGATCGGCATTTCGAAGGATGCCGACCGGCTGCTGCGATTCTATCTCAGGGGCAGTCCCTTCGTCAGCGGTCCGAGATCGCTCAACCGGTAAGAGAGGGCCAACGCCGCCCTCCAACGAAGAGTTCTGAACGCAAAGCTACCGCGCCTCTTGTTTCCCAGCCAGCCGTGCCCGCGCGTCGCGGATCGAGGCGGCGTAGGTCACCAGCGGCCGCTTGACGCCGTGGTTGATCAGCATGCGCCGTATCTGCGGCGACGCACCTGATATGATGAAGCGCACACCGGCGCGCCTGGCCTTGTGGGCCGCACTTTCGATGACATTGGCCGCCGTCGAATCGAAGAGCGGCACGGCGGAACAGTCGAGGATGAAGTTGCGACGCTGATCGGCGATGCGGTCGAGCACGCTGCCGACGGTGGAGGCGGCGCCGAAGAAGAATGCGCCCGAGATACGGTAGACGACGGTGTCGGCGTCGCTCGCCTCGCTGGAATCATAGGCGCCGGCGCCGTTGATGCGGTCGGCGACGTCGTCCTGCGCCAGATCCGCCTCGACCGCGACCGACTTGGCCATGCGGTCGATGAACAGGATCGAGCCGAGCGCGAAGCCGACGACGATGCCTTCGGTCAGGTCGCGGAAGACGACGATGAGGAAGGTTGCCATCAGCACCAGCGCATCGCCGCGCGACGCGCGCAGCAGCGCGGCGAAGGCCTGTTTTTCGAACATGTTCCAGCAGACCACCGCCAGCACACCGGCAAGGGCCGAGAGCGGGATGTAGCTGGCGAGCGGCGCCGCCACCAGCATCAGCGCGAGCAGGATCGCCGAATGCACGATGCCCGAGACCGGCCCGTGCGCGCCGGCGCGCACATTGGTGGCGGTGCGGGCAATGGTGCCGGTGGCGCAGATGCCGCCGAACAGGGCAGAGGCGATGTTGGCGAAGCCCTGCGCCACCAGCTCGCAATTCGACCGGTGCCGCCGGCCCGTCATGCCGTCGGCGACGACGGCCGACAGCAGCGACTCGATGGCGCCGAGCATCGCGAAAGCGATAGCGTCCGGCAGGACGTCGATCATCCTGTCGAGGCCGACCGGCGGCAGGCCAGGCCATTGCAGGCTGCGCGGGATGCCGCCATAGCGCGTGCCGATCGTCTCGGCAGGCAGCGCAAGCAGCGCCACGGCGAGCGAGGCGAGCCCGATGGCGATCAGCATGGCCGGCCATTTCGGCCGCAAGCGCTTCAGCAAGGCGATGGTCGCGATGGTCAGCAGCGCCACGAAGGTCGCGGCGGGGTTGATCGTGCCGGCCGCCTCGCCAAGCGCAATCAGTTTTGGCACGAACGGTCCGGGCTCCTTGCCCGGCAAGGTCAATCCGAACAGTTCGACGATCTGGCCGGAGAAGATGATGACGGCAATGCCGGCGGTGAAGCCGACGGTGACCGGATAGGGGATGAACTTGATGTAGGTGCCGAGCCGGAGGTAACCGATGGCGAGCAGGAACACACCGGCCATCATCGTCGCCAGCAGCAGGCCGTCAACGCCGACGCGGGCAACCGTGGCCGCCACCAGCACGATGAAGGCGCCGGCCGGCCCCCCGATCTGGAAACGGCTGCCGCCCAATGCCGAGATGATGAAGCCGCCGACAATGGAGGTGTAGAGGCCACGCTCCGGCGTCACGCCCGATGCGATCGCGATTGCCATCGACAGAGGCAGCGCAACGATGGCGACCGTCAGGCCGGACATGAGGTCGGCCTTGAATTGCGGCAGGTGGTAACCCTCCCGCCAGACCGTCACGAGTTTCGGCGTGAACAATTCGGAAAATGTCGGCTTTGCCGGCCCATGGGCCGCCTTATGGGCCGATTGATGCCCTGTCCGCCGTATCTGATCCATGGACTGCCTTCCGCACCTGAAAGGCGGCGGGATCGTCGGCAGGACTGTCGGCGGTCGCCGTCGCGACTTATGCCGGCTCAGCCCTGGGATCCGGCGGCGCGGCGGGCTTGAGGCGCACGCCCCTGCCGCCGCGTTCGCTGGCCTGGTTCTCGCCGATCAATTCCACCCCGGCCTCGTCGAGAGCCTGGATGACCTTCATCAGCGTATCGACCACGCCCCTGACCACGCCGTCGCTCGCTTCCATGCGCTGGATGGTCGGAAGCGAGACGCCGGCGCGCTCGGCGAGTGTCTTCTGGTCGATGCCCGCCAACGCCCTTGCGGCGCGCATCTGCGCGGCAGTGATCATCGGCCTGAACCCATGTCTGAGTCTGCAGACATAACGTATAATACCGTCATTGTGATGTTTCAAGCATCAGAAGGCATAGTTCAACCATGTGAAGATTACTCACTTTCGCCGACCACACTGCGCCGCTGCAGGAGCCGCGCGGCCAACCAGCATAGCGTCGCCCAGGCGAAGCCCGCGCACCAGCCTGCCAGAACATCCGACGGCCAGTGGACGCCGAGATAGATGCGGCTGACGCCGACCAGCACCGTCGTCAGCACGGCGAGTGCCAGGACATAGACCTTCGTCGCCCGGCCATGCAGGAAACGCGCCGCGAGCGAACCGAGCGTGAGATAGGTCACCGCCGACAGCATGGCGTGGCCACTGGGGAAGGAAAGCGACGTTTCGCTGACCAGATGCGAGACGAGCTCGGGCCGAGGCCTGTCGATGCCGACTTTCAAAAGACTCGACAGAACCTGGCCACCCGCCACGGCGACGAAGATGAGAAGTGCGGTCCCCGGCCTGCGGATCAGCAGCAGATAGATGATCGTCGCCGCTGTGATCAGCACCAGCACGCTGGAGCTGCCAAGGCTGGTGATGTCGCGCATCGCCCCTTCCAGCCACGGCGGACCAACCGGAACGCCGGGCTGGCCCGCCTGGCGGAAAGCAAGCAGGATTTCCGTGTCAAAGCCGTGCGGCGCGGTCGCCCGCGCCACCTCCGTCAGCTCCACGAAGCCCCACAGCCCGCCGGCGATGACGAGGCCAGCCAGGAGGACCGGAAATTCGATCCGGTTGAGCAGGGTGCCCACGGTGTCTTTCATCGGGCCTGTGTCGCCGTCTTCATCTTGATCATCGCCCCTGCAGATAGGGCCCGAGCGTGATCAGCGCCACGGCGGCGACCGCCAGCACGATGCCGGTCGCCTGCAGCGCGTTGACGCGCTCGCCAAAGAACAGCAGCGCCACGACGTTGACCGAGACCAGCTGGATGACGGCCGACAGACTGAACGACACCGACATGCCGAATTCGCGGATCAGCCGCAGCATGATCAGGTTGCCCAGCGAATAGAGCGCCAGGGTCAGCAGGATCTTGCCCAGGCTCGGCGCCAATCCCCATTGCTTGGCGGCGGTTGCCGCCAAAAGGAAGATCACCGTTGAAAAGCCAAGCTGGAGCAATCCCGATAAGCTCACGTCCCATCCCCTCGAAGCGGTGCCCGCCATGTGTGTCGCGGCTCTTGTTTCCGAAGCGCGCCAGGACGTCAAGCGACGTCGTTCGAACGAAGGTCTTGGCAAGGGCAAGACTGAAGCTCAATGTGCAGCCACCGCCCGGCCTGTTGATAGAGGGGGTGGCCAGGAGCCGATGTTTCGTATTGTTCAGAACTTGGCGCGGCGCTGGAGCGAGCTTTCCCTTGCCGTGCAATTCCTCGTTGCCGGCGGCTTTGGCCTTCTGGCCATCATGCTGGTGGTTGGCTTCTGGGTGACGATGCAAATCAGGGACGGCGTCATCCGCAATTCGGCCGCCACGACCGCACTTTATGTCGACAGCGTGATCGCGCCACTGCTGCCGGACCTGCGCAAGAGCGAGGAGCTGAGCGAGTCCGTCAAGCAGGCGCTCGACGAGACCCTTGGCCAGGGCGCGCTCGGCAAACGCCTTGTGTCGTTCAGGCTCTGGCGGCGCGACGGCACCGTGCTCTATGCGAAGAACGCGGCCTTGATCGGCCGCCGCTTCGATCTGAGCGACAATCTGCGTTCCGCATTCCAAGGCAGCGTCACCGCCCAACTCGACACGTTCGACGGCAATGAAAGCAAGGAGCAGGCTGTCGGCGTACCGCTGCTGGAGATCTACAATCCGGTGCGCGAACCCTGGTCCGGCGACGTGGTGGCCGTCACCGAATTCTTCGAGGTCGCGGGCGATTTCAAAGCCACTCTGGCTTCCGCCCTGCTGTCGAGCTGGCTGATCGTGGCCGGCACCACCTTGACGGCGTTCCTGCTGCTGTCGGGCATCGTCCTGCGCGGCAGCCGCACCATCGACGATCAGCGCGGGGCGCTGCGCCGCCAGGTGTCGGAGCTGCAAGGCCTGGTGGCGCAGAACAGCGCCTTGCGCCACCGCGTGCAGCGGGCGTCGCGCCGCGCGACCGCGCTCAACGAAAGATATCTGCGCCGGATCGGCGCCGACCTCCATGACGGTCCGGCCCAGCTCGTGGCCCTGGCGGCGCTGCGCATGGACAGTCCGGTGTTTTCCGGCGACGGCCACTGGGGCGAAAGCCGCTCGACCGAGGTCGCGATGATCCGCAAGACGCTGGAGGATGCGATGCGCGAAATACGCGGCATCTGCACCGGTCTCGTGCTGCCGCAGATAGAAACGGCCGCTACCATGGATATATTGCGGCTGGCCGTCAACGAACACGAGCGCCGGACGGGAACCTCGGTGACGCTCACATTGCCTAGCCATTTGCCCGAGCCCGGCGCCTCTGAGAAGATCAGTATCTATCGTTTCGTGCAGGAAGGGCTGAACAACGCCTATCGCCACGGACAGGGCAAAGATCAGGTGGTGCGTGCCGAGATGAAAAATGGCAGGCTTTTCGTGGAAGTTTCGGATGGCGGACCAGGCTTCGATCCGGCGCGGGCGGAGGGGCTGGGGCTCGCCGGCCTGCGGGAACGGGTCGAGAGCATTGGCGGCCAGTTCGAGACCTTGAGCGGGCCGCAAGGCACGCGGTTGGTGATCAGTTTGTCGGTCGAGGAGCAAGCATGATTGGCGCTATTCGCATTGCCATTGTCGATGATCATCCGCTTTTTCGCGAAGGTGTGACGCGCAGCCTGTCGGAGATCGGAGGCTTCGAAATGGTCGGCGAGGGCGCGACCGCGCAGGATGCGGAACGCCTCGCTTCGACGGTGCGGCCCGACATATTGCTGCTCGACATCTCCATGCCGGGCGGCGGGCTGGCGGCGGTTGCAAACATCCTGGCCGACCATCCTGCCCAGAAGATCGTCATGCTGACCGTTTCAGAGGCCAATGCCGATGTAACCAAGGCCCTGAACGCAGGGGTGCGCGGCTATGTCCTCAAAGGTATCGGATCGCGCGCGCTCGCCGACATCCTGCGCAATGTGGCGGCCGGCGAGAGCTATCTTTCGCCGACGCTGTCGGCCCGGCTGCTTTCCGATCTCCAGTCCCTGCAGCCGGCCGACGGCACGACAGACCGCCTGCGGCAACTCACCGGGAGGCAGACGGAAATCCTGCGGCTGGTGGCCGAGGGGCTCAGCAACAAGGAAGTTGCCTTGCGGCTGGATCTGCAGGAAAAGACAGTCAAACACCACATGACCGGGGTGCTGTCGAAACTCAACGTGCGAAACCGCACGGAAGCGGCCCTCATGATGCGCGAGTTTCGCGACCGTGACAGGAACCGCTCATAACTGCGGGAAACCGCGCGACGCCGGTCAAAAAGAGGTCACCTCCGCCGGGGGCGGCGGAGGTGACATGCGAAACTGACCGTTGCCTGTTGGCCAGCCTCACAAGGCCTTGAGACGGCTGATATCGGCCGGCGTAACCCGGCGGTCGATGATCGTGCGACCGAGGGCATCTTCCATCCTGAAACGGCCGTTCTCGATCTTTTCCGTTATGCCGTCCGGATGCTGGACCGTGATCTTCTTGCCATCCACGTCGATCTTGTCGCCGGTCGCCGTATTGACGTGACTGCTGGCGCCCTGGTCGTTCTGGCCGGTGCCGGATCCTGGATTGCCGCTACCGTCGTCACCACTACCTGAATTGTTGCCGCTATTCCCGCTGTTGCCGTTGCCATTCCCGCTGTTGCCGCCGCCACTGTTGCCGCCGTTCCCGCCGTTGCCATTGCCGCCGTTACCACCGTTGCCGTTCCCGCCGCCCTTGCCGGCCTGTGCGCTGGCAGCGTAGAGGCCGGGAGCGAAGCCATGAAAGGCAATGTGATAGGGAGCGATGGTCAGCGCCAGCGCGGATGCCGATCCGAGCGCCAACCGGAAACAGCGGGTCGTGATCGATCTTCGCATCCTGGTCTCCGTCGATTGAGCCGGCGCGCCCACCCTCAACGTTGCAGCCAACATCGCCGAAAGACGTAGTAGCCGGAAGCGGCCTCCGACCGTTGCGTTTGTCCTCCAGGACCTTTGCAAGCGCAAGCTTGGACCAAAGTCCGGGATTCCGAATGAACAACCTGCACCAGGCAGGCACCAGAACAGGCATGATGTCACGAAAATGTGATCAGCCGGCTGTAAGGCGTCGAACAGACACCCAAGCTCCAGCGACTCCAACAGCCAGAGGCAAGCCCGCATGACCGAACAGCGCTTCTCCGACGCCCGATTCCGCACCAGCCTGCTCGAGGAAAACGAAGGACCGGCCATCAACCCCACCGACAACCGCACCATGGGCGAGATTATTGCCGCGCGGTTCTCGCGCCGGGGTTTCCTGAAGGGGTCGCTCGCGGTCTCGGCGATCGCCGCCACCGTCAGTCCGCTGGCCATGATCGCAGCGGACGACGCCCGCGCCGCCGAAGGCTCCGCCTTCAAATTCGACGAACTCGAGGCCGGCATCGACGACAAGCACCATGTCGCGCCGGGCTATGACGCCGACGTGCTGCTGCGCTGGGGCGACCCGCTGTTAGCCGATTCGCCGGAATTCGATCCGACCAAACAGTCGGCCGAGGCCCAGGCAAAACAGTTCGGCTACAACAACGACTATGTCGGCTACATCCCGATCGAGGGCTCCGCCGAGCATGGTCTGCTGGTGGTCAACCATGAATACACCAACCCGCATCTGATGTTCCCCGGCATCGTCAAGATCGTCGAGAAGGACGGCAAGAAGGCAGCCGAGGTCGCACCGCTGAGCAAAGAGCAGGTCGATGTCGAGATGGCGGCACATGGCGGCACGATCGTCGAGATCCGCAAGGTGTCGGGCAAATGGCAAGTGGTGCGCGACGGCAGGCTGAACCGCCGCATCACCTCCAACACCGAAATGGCGCTGTCCGGACCGGTCGCCGGCCATGACCGCGTCAAGACCAATGCCGATCCATCCGGCACGAAGGTTCTCGGCACCGTCAACAACTGCGCCGGCGGCGTCACGCCCTGGGGCACCTATGTCATGGCCGAGGAGAACATCCACGGCTACTTCTCCGGCGAACTGCCGGAGGGCCACAAGGAAGCGGCGAACTACAAGCGTCTCGGCATCCCGGAAGGCGCCTATGAGTGGGGCGCGCATTACGACCGCTTCAACCTCGCCAAGGAGCCGAACGAGCCGAACCGTTTCGGCTGGGTCGTCGAGGTCGACGTCGACGATCCGAATTCGACGCCGAAGAAGCGCACCGCCATGGGCCGCTTCAAGCATGAGGGCGCCGAATCGATCGTCGCCAAGGACGGCCGCGTGGTCTTTTATCTCGGCGACGACGAGCGCTTCGACTATGTCTACAAATTCGTCACCAAGGGTACCTTCAACGCCAGCGACCGCGCGGCCAACAAGGACCTGCTTGACGACGGCACGCTGCATGTCGCCAAATTCGCCGAGGACGGCACGGTGGAATGGCTGCCGATCGTCTTCGGCCAAGGCCCGCTGACGGCCGAAAACGGCTTTGCCGGCCAGGCCGATGTGCTGATCGAAACGCGCCGCGCGGCCGACCTGCTCGGCGCAACCAAGATGGACCGGCCGGAAGACATCCAGCCCAATGCCGTCAACGGCAAGGTCTACGTCATGCTGACCAACAACTCCAAGCGCAAGGCCGACCAGGTCGATGCCGCCAATCCGCGCGCCGCGAACGCCTTTGGCCACATTATCGAGATATCAGAGAGCGACGGCGATTTCGCCGCCACCAAGGGCAAGTGGGAAGTGCTACTGAAATGCGGCGATCATTCCGTCGCCGATGTCGGCGCCACCTTCTCGACCGCGACGACGGCCAATGGCTGGTTCGGCATGCCCGACAATTGCGCGGTCGATTCGGCCGGACGCCTGTGGGTCGCTACCGACGGCCAGGGCCCGAAGGCCACCGGCCGCACCGACGGCCTGTGGGCGGTCGACACCGAAGGCGCGGCGCGCGCGACCTCGAAACTGTTCTTCCGCGTGCCGATCGGCGCCGAAATGTGCGGCCCGCTGTTTGCGCCCGACGACCAGACCGCCTTCGTTGCCGTCCAGCATCCGGGCGACGGCGGCGAAGACTGGGAAGCCTTTGGCCGCCCCTCCTACTATGAGGATCCGTCGACACGCTGGCCCGATTTCAAGCCCGAAATGCCGATGCGGCCGGCGGTCGTCGCCATCACCAAACAGGGCGGCGGCAAGATCGCCGTCTGAGTTCAGGTGAGAACTCTGAAGGAGGGGGTTCGGGATCCGAAGCCCCTCCTTTTTCGCATGGAGTTTGCTCAAGCCTCGGGAAAGATCGGCAATTTACACGTGGCGCCCCAGGTCCTGTCGAGGGAGACCGTCGCCATGCCGAAGTCTGTCCATGACCGTGGCCTGCTCAAACCCGCCGAAATGGCCACCTTGCAACGCGTGTTCGACGAGGAATGCCGCCGGCGCGACGTGCATCCAGAATCCCCCGAGCCGCGCGAGATCGCGCTCCCGATTGCCGGCTCCCCGGGCCGGGATCAGCGCGACGCGCCGGATGTATGGCGGGAGCCGGCGATCCGGCCGGCGATCGCCTTGCCCAGTATGGCGGCGTTGGCGAAACAGCCGCGAATGCTCGGCCGCATGCCGGTGAACCAGAGGCCGGGCAGTTTCGGATCGTTTTCAGCGCCGTTGAAAAGCGGAACGCCCTTGCCGTCGAGCACGTCAAGACTGCCGACCATGCGCTCCAGCCCGGTGCGGTAGCCCGTCGCGGCAATGACGATGTCGGGATCGATCAGTCTGCCATCGGCCAGGATCACGCCGTCCGCGGTGAACTCCCTTATTGTCGGGACCACGACGATCTTGCCCGCTTTGATGGCGCTGACGGCGCCGTCGTCCGCGGCGATCGCGGTGTAGTCCGAGGTCAGGCGGCTGGCGCCGCCTGCCGGCGCGGGCGGCATGCCGAATTTGGTGAGGTCGCCGAAAACCAGGCGCTGCGTCACCGCCATCACCGCATCGGCAACACGCAGCGGCAAGCGCGCCATGAGCGGCGAGAGCCGGTGCACGGCGATCTTGCCGATCCGCTTGGGCAGAAGGGCGGGGCCGTTGCGGGCCGACAGCCATAGAGCCGCCGTATCGACGCCCGCCAGATGATTGAGGGCATCGAAGCCCGAATTGCCGGCGCCGACGACCAGCACCTTCTTGCCGGCATAGGTGTTGGCGTCGCCAAAATCCGCCGAATGGATGATCCGGCCCGTGAACGCCTGCATGCCCGTCCAATGCGGCGTGAAAGGCTCCCTGTCGCGGCCGGTGGCGACAACGATATGACGTGCGAGGCGCGAGCCGGCGCTGGTGCGCACCGCCCAGTGGTCGCCCATGAACATGATGGTCTCGACGGCGACGCCAAACTCCACCGGCAGCCTGTTCGCCTCACGGAAATCGTTCATATGGCGGATAACGACCTTCCTGGGAGGGAAGGCTGGGGTACCCTTGGGAAAGGCAAGGCCGGGCAGCGCCGACAGATCGCGATGGGTGTTGAGATGCAGTTGCTGGTGGCGCCGGTGCCAGGGCTCGGCCAGCCGGCTCTCCTTTTCGAGGATCGCCGTCGGCACACCAGCCTTGATCAACGCCTGCGCGACGGCCAATCCGGCGGCGCCGGCGCCAATGACGATCGCCGGCTCGACCGCCACCAACTGCTCCGCCATTGTTCCGGTCGCCGTATCAGCCATTCACTCTCAAAACCCATTCAACCGCCGCGGCATCCCGCAAACTGGCAGGACGCTGTAACCGTTTGATCGCGCGCGGACCCACACAGCGGATCGGTGCCGGTCGCGCAAGCCCTGCGCCGAAGCATTCCGCCCCAGCCGGAAACAGCGGATCGCGGAAATGCGGTCAAAACAATGACATGGGCAGATTACCCGCTTCTGTCCGATTAGATACAGTCCTATATGGCATATGGGCGGCATCGGCGATAATCAGGTCGCGGCAATGTGATTGATTCGAGGTGGAGGATCTCGTTACCGACGCAGGAATTCGAAACCACGATCGTTTTCGGCTTCCCGCGAAAAATCAGACGCCACGGCGTGGCTTGCTGGTCCTTGGGACACGCAGCGCCACACACGGCACGCGGAATCGACCATGCCCTCCTTGCGTATCTATTTCGACAATATCCTCGAGGGTGCCTCGCCGAAGGTCGAGCGCCAGACGCTGACGCATGTCGAACGGCTGGCGATGGTCCGTCGCCATGGCGACTTCTCGCTCGCCTATTCCACTGCCGTGCAGGGCAAGCTTTCCTACTTTGGCGACGCCGATGGCTACATCGCCTTCGGCACCAAGATGAGGCATCATTTCGCGCTCGGCGACCCCGTGGCGGCGCCGGCGCGGCGGCCCGACTACATCAGGCGCTTTGTCGAGACCGCCGGCGACCCGTGGTTCGTGCAGATCGGCGAGGAGACCGCACGCGTGCTGGCCGGGCTCGGCTACAAGATCAATCGGCTGGGCATCGACACCCGCCTGCCGCTACCCGGGCACGACTTTTCCGGCAAGCGCAACGAAACGGTGCGCTATTCCGAGCGTTGGCTGTTGAAGAAGGGGTTTTCCTTCGACGAGGACAGACGCACCATCTTTCTCGACGAGATCGCCCGGCTCTCCCAAAATTGGCGCGGCGACCGCATCGTCAAGCGCTGGGAGATGGGTTTTCTCAACCGACCGTTTTACGATCAGCTCGGCACCGACATGCGCCGGTTCGTGCTGCACGGTCCCGATGGCGAACTGATCGCGCTGCTCGACTTCGACCCGCTGTTCGCCGACGGCAAGTTGATCGGCTACACCACCGCGTTCAAGCGCAAGCATATCGATGCCTCGCCGCATGCCGAGATCGGCCTGACCAAATTCGCCGTCGACCGGTTTCGCGAGGAAGGCCATTCGGTGGTCACGCTTGGCCTGTCGCCGCTGGTCGATATAGGACCAAGCGGATTTGCCGAAAGCGCGTTCTGGCGCAACACCTTCCAGCGCGCCTACGACTCGCCCTGGGTCAACCGCCGCAGATTCAACCTGCAGGGCCAGGCGGCGTTCAAGCGACGCTTCCATGGCGTGGAAGAGCCGGTCTACATCGCCTTCCGCGAGGGCGCCTATATCGAGATGCTGGGCTTGCTGCGGCTGGTCAAGGCTATTTGACGTCTGCGGGAACCGGCTTCTGCGAAGCAGCGTCAGTTCCTTAGCCGGTAACCGGTCCGGAAGATCCAGGCGACGATCGCGATGCAGCCGGCCAGGAAGACCAGCGTCATGCCGAGGCTGACGCCGACGGAGACGTCGGCCTTGCCGTAGAAACTCCAGCGGAAGCCGCTGATCAGGTAGACCACCGGGTTGAACAGCGTGATCGTCTTCCAGATGCCGGGCAGCATGTGGATCGAATAGAAGCTGCCGCCCAGGAAGGTCAGCGGCGTGACGATCAGAAGCGGCACCAGCTGCAGCTGTTCGAAGGTCTTGGCCCAGATGCCGATGATGAAGCCGAACAGGCTGAAGGTCACCGCGGTCAGCACCAGGAAAGCGACCATCCAGAACGGATGCTCGATCCTGAGCGGCACGAACAGCGCCGCGGTCGCCAGGATGATCAGGCCGAGCAGGATCGACTTGGTCGCAGCACCCCCGACATAGGCGATGATGATTTCCAGATAGGAGACCGGCGCCGACAGCAATTCATAGATCGAGCCGACGAATTTCGGGAAGTAGATGGCAAACGACGCATTCGAGATCGATTGCGTCAGGAGCGACAGCATCATCAGGCCCGGCACGATGAAGGCGCCGTAGCTGATGCCGTCGATTTCGGTGATGCGCGAGCCGATGGCCGAGCCGAAGACGACGAAATAGAGCGATGTCGAAATGACCGGCGAGATGATGCTCTGCAGCACGGTGCGGAAGGCACGCGCCATCTCCACCCGGTAGATCGCCCATACAGCACGAAGATTGGGGGCCGCACGAAGGTTCATGGCAGCGCGCAGGTTCATGGCTCTTGCCTCAGAAGATTGACGAAGATCTCTTCCAGCGAGCTGTTCTTGGTGTCCAGATCGCGGAACTGGACCCCGGCCGCTTCGAGATCGCGGATCAGCGAGGCGACGCCCGGCCGGTCGCTCTGGTTGTCATAGGTATAGGTGAGCTGGCTGCCGTCCGGAGCCAGCTCCAGCGCGTAGTGCGAGAGCCCGTCGGGCACACTGTCCAGCGGCGCGCGCAGCTCCAGCGTCATCTGCTTGCGGCCGAGCTTGCGCATCAGCTCGGCCTTGCCCTCGACCAGGATGATCTCGCCCTTGTTGATGACGCCGACGCGGTCGGCCATCGCCTCGGCTTCCTCGATATAGTGGGTGGTGAGGATGATGGTGACGCCGTCCTCGCGCAGCCGCCGCACCATCGCCCACATGTCCTGGCGCAGCTCGACGTCGACGCCTGCCGTCGGCTCGTCGAGGAACAGGATGCGCGGCTCGTGCGACAGCGCCTTGGCGATCATCAGCCGCCGCTTCATGC
This sequence comes from Mesorhizobium sp. B2-4-12, assembly GCF_006441575.1. Taxonomy (NCBI): domain Bacteria; kingdom Pseudomonadati; phylum Pseudomonadota; class Alphaproteobacteria; order Hyphomicrobiales; family Phyllobacteriaceae; genus Mesorhizobium; species Mesorhizobium sp. B2-4-12. The sequence goes on along the minus strand of NZ_VFVC01000025.1, from coordinate 2,238 downwards.
CGCCCGACAGGGTGATCGCCTTGGCGTCCTTCTTGTCCCACAGCGACAGGTCGCGCAGCACCTTCTCGACAAAGGCCGGGTTGGCCGGCTTGCCGAACAGGCCGCGGCTGTAGTTGACCGTTGCCCAGACCGTCTCGAAGGCGTCGATGGTCAGTTCCTGCGGCACCAGCCCGATCAGGCTGCGCGCGGCGCGGTAATCGCGGCCGATGTCATGGCCGTCGACGGTGACGGTGCCCGAGGAGCGGTTGACGATGCCGCAGACGATCGAGATCAGCGTCGTCTTGCCGGCGCCGTTGGGACCGAGCAGCGCGAAGATCTCGCCGCGCCGGATGTCGAGATTGACTTCCTTGAGCGCCGTAAAGCCAGTGGCGTAGGTCTTGGAGACCCCAGAAATGGACAGGATGGAGGGCATGTCTGAAACGGCTGCCTGAAAGAGGTCCCCTGATATAGGCCTGTTGTCGTTTCATGCAACCGGAAGTCAATGGCGCTGCTGACAGTTCTCGACATCGAGGCTTGGGGACCGGCCGAAAGTGCGTCGCTTGCAACCGGCAAAATTGTCCTGTGGCGTTCGGCCTCGCGGCAGGACGCCGCTTTGACCTGAAGCCGCTTCGGGCCTATCCTTCGCGAGTATTACAGCAGCCGGAGCCCGTCATGGACCCGCTCATACTTTCGCGCATGCAGTTCGGCGCGAATATTTCGTTCCATATATTGTTTCCGACGATCACCATTGCGCTGGGCTGGGTGCTGCTGTTCTTCAAGCTGCGCTACAACGCGACCAACGATTCCGCCTGGATGCGTGCCTATTTCACCTGGGTGAAGGTGTTCGCTCTGTCCTTCGCCATGGGCGTGGTCTCGGGTGTCACCATGAGCTTCCAGTTCGGCACCAACTGGCCGGGCTACATGGAGCACGTCGGCAACATCGCCGGGCCGCTGCTCGCCTACGAGATCCTGACCGCCTTCTTCCTCGAGGCGGCCTTCCTCGGCATCATGCTGTTCGGCTTCCGCCGCGTGTCGAACCGCATCCACACTCTGGCCACCGTGCTGGTGGCCGGCGGCACCACGGTCTCGGCCTTCTGGATCATCGCGCTGAATTCCTGGATGCAGACGCCGGCCGGCTTCGTGATGGTCGACGGCAAGGCGCATGCGGTCGACTGGTGGGCTGTCGTCTTCAACCCCTCGATGCCCTATCGCCTGGTCCACATGCTGCTCGCCTCAGGCCTGACGGTTTCGTTCCTGATCGCGGGGCTGTCGGCGCTGCGCTATCTCAATGGCGATCGCTCGGAATCGATGTGGAAGGCGCTGCGCACCGGCGTCTTCACCGCCGCGATCCTGATCCCGATCCAGATCTTGGCCGGCGACCAGCACGGGCTGAACACGTTGGAGCACCAGCCGCAGAAGATCGCCGCGATGGAGGCCAACTGGGCCACCGGCCCCAACGTGCCGCTGGTGCTCTTCGCCTTGCCCGACGAGGCGGCGAAGGAGAACAGGTTCGAGGTGACCATTCCCGACGGGGCAAGCTTGATCCTGCGGCACAGCGCCAGTGGCGTCGTGCCGGGGCTGAACGATTTTCCGGGCAACCATCCGCCGGTCTTCCCCATCTTCTGGAGTTTCCGCATCATGGTCGGAACCGGTCTTCTGATGCTTGCCGTTTCCTGGTCGGCGGCCTTCTTCCTCAAGCGCCGGCACCGCTTGCCGAAGCCGCTCGCCCTGCTGATGGTGCCGATGGCGCTGTCGGGCTGGCTGGCGACGCTGGCCGGCTGGTACACGACCGAGATCGGCCGCCAGCCCTGGCTGGTGACGGGTGTGCTGAAGACCGCCGACGCCGTCGGCCCGGTGGCGGGCAGCCATGTCGCGCTGACGCTCGCCATCTATCTCATTCTCTACGTGCTGTTGCTGATCGCCTATCTCGGCGTGCTGGTGCATCTGGCGCTGAAGGCGGCCAAGGATGGCGACACCTCGGCGCTGCCGGGTGTTCTCAACGCGCCGCTGTCGCAGCCGGCGGCAGGGGAGTGAACATGCCTTCCTCGCGGGTCCGCGCCGCCCCTCACCTGCCTGCCGGCACCTTCTCCTCGTATAGGGACGGGGAGAAGGGGGCTGGCCGCAACGCCGGCGCCCCTCCTGTAACCCTGCCGATTGGCGAAATCGGTGACGACAGCGCCCCTCTCCCCGTCCCTATACGGGGAGAGGATGCCGGCAGGCGGATGAGGGGCCGCCCTGATTTCGACAATCCGGCGCAAG